>JAHFSE010000066.1 GCA_023265895.1 Gammaproteobacteria bacterium | reverse complement strand
GTTCCTGTGGGCACTGGGTTTTCTACATAAAAGGCCGCTTGTTGATGTGGGTTTTCACCATAGCGTAAGTCTTGTTGTTTTTTTAAGGTAAGAGAAAAATTGTCAGGGAATTGATTTTCCTGGGCAGTTTTTTTTAGTTGAGTTTCTAAATAAGTCGCAATGGTGGTGTCGTATTGCGCGGTATGTTGAAAGGCTTTTTGTGCTAACAACAAACGTGTTGCGTCGCTGATATCATTTTTTTCTGTCAGTTCAGCAATAATTTTTGGATAGTCTTGCGGGTCAACCACCACACAGACATAGCGATGATTTTTTGCTGCGGCTCTTAATAAGGTCGGGCCGCCGATATCGATTTGTTCAACGGCTTCTTCGAAGGGACAATTGGGTTTAGCAATGGTTGCTGCGAAAGGGTATAAATTAACAACCACTAAATCGATGGGCAGTATGCCTTGTTGTTGCATCACCGCATCGTCAACACCCCGTCGGCCTAGAATGCCGCCATGAATTTTTGGATGGAGTGTTTTCACTCGTCCATCCATCATTTCTTGTAAGCCTGTATAGTGAGAAACTTCTTCCACTGAAATATTGGCTTGTTTCAGTAGGCTATGGGTACCACCTGTGGAAATTAGGTGAATACCCATGGCATCGAGACTGCGGGCAAAATCGGTAAGGCCAGTTTTATCAGAAACACTCAGCAGCGCATTTTGAATGGTCACAACAACAAGCCCACCCGTTGAGTTTTTACATTAAGCCGTACATTTTCAATTTTTTGCGTAAAGTACCGCGATTTAAACCTAATAAGTCGGACGCTTTCGTTTGATTATTGCGGGTAAATTTCATCACGGCTTCAAGTAAAGGGGGTTCTACTTCAGATAAGACCATTTGGTAAATATCGGTGACTGGCTGACCATCTAGGTGAGCAAAATAATTTTTTAAGGCTTGATCTACATGATCTCGTAACGTGCGAGAAGGTTGATCTGTTGTAGCAATAGATGGTGCTGATGTCACAGTTTGCGTGTGGTTAGCTTCATCTTGAGTAGAGATTTCACTAGATAGATTTAAGCTCATGTGCTTGACCTCTCATTCGCTAGGCTGAGTGAATCTCAGCTTTTGGTTCATGGTATATGCATCCGCAGCGGACAGCGTTTACTGACAGGCAAAATGTGTCACAAGCCGACAGTAATGCGTCTCGGTTCGCTGGGGTGTTAGTTTTACCTCTAAGAGGCAGAATTCAATCCAGACGATTAAAAAAATAGCTGGAAGAATTTTTACAGAAAAGCTTACAGCCATCTTCATCGAATGATTGCGAGCGCAGGTCGATGAAGAAACAACTTTTCACGCAGTCTATCGGATTTTTCCCTTGAGGATTTTGACCTCTTTAATATCAATCATCCCTGTAAAAATCTTTATGCTGTTGAAGGTGATGAACAATCAAAACAGCAACTTTAATAATACTGCTGTTGTGAGCAATATTTGTTAAGTCTGCAACAAGACATTTCAGCCGCACGTCAACATGGGCCGTATCATACAGCCTGATGATTCTTTGTAAAGTAGTTTTTGGTGAGGCGACATCTTTGTATTTTATTTTTAAGGCAGTATTTTTTAAGTGAGAAATTTATTTGTTCCCAAGAGATGTAATGATAAATAAAAGCGTTTTTTTCTATGAATTTTAGGGGGGCGACAGTGGATTGATGGCCGGATGAAATAGAACTTCATAATTCACAATGATATTGCCAGGATTTTTTATCGTCAGCAGAATATGCATCGGTTGGTGTGGTGGCATCCTAGTGAGTTTTTTCAGTTGGCCCCGACGATATTCGTCGGCATGAAAGCGTTTTTGCATGATTCGTTGTGATTGTTGATCTGTCAGACGAATTTCTAAATCTGGAAAAGGTTGAGGATAGTCTGCTTGATTCACAATCAGTGCGTCGATCAGCAGTTTTTGCGGTGCTTGCGGATCAGGTCGCATGACAATTTTTAAACTTTTGATGGCTTGAATTTCTATCGGTGCGGGTGGCGAACAAGAAAATAGGTCACAGAAAGTTTTCAGTATTGTGTAGCCTTGATGGATACGACTGAGCGCATCCCAGGAAATTAAATTCTGTCCGGTGATCCATAACGCACTCATGAGTAAACTCAGCCCTAGAAATAAAGAGAAATTAAATAGACGACGGCGAGGTTTTTTGGGCGGTACATGGATGGTTTCAAGCGGCGGTGTTTGCAAGGTATTGAGATATTCTGCAAAGAGATTGGTTGTGGGTGCAGCATCTGTAGTTTGCGGTGAGTTTGATATGTCGCTTATTTTTTTTTCGATCAGTGTCTCATCGGGCGATGTGGTGATGGTTTGAGTAATGGTTTCAATGGCGATGGGCTTACTGAGCTCCATTGGTAGTGGTGCCGGTGCTTCTTGTATTTGCAGTGAACTTTCCAGCTCTTCAATTAAATCCATCAGTGCTTGGAGTTCTGGATCTGCCGGCAAAGTGCTCATCGTGCTGGTAGATTCTAATGAGGTCAGGGTCACTTGATCAGGCAGCGCAATTTTACTGAGAAAAATATGATGGCATTGGCTACAACGTAATTTTTCTTTCCCAGTCAGTTGTATCTCAGGTGGAATCTGAAATGCTGCAGCGCACTGGGGACATTGAACGGAAATTGCGTCCTTTATCATAGGTCATCAATCATCGTTGTAATACGGCGTGTCCCACTCAGTAAACACCAATCGTTGCGATGCCATTCAAGATCCAATATAAACCAAGATTGGTATGTGTGGCGGATAGTTTCCGCTTGCTCTTTCAATAAGCCAGAAAGTGCAATACGGCCACCCGGTAATAAATGTTGGGCCAGCGTTGGTGCAAGTGCTAATAGAGGGCCATAAAGAATATTAGCGATTAAGTAGTCGCAGCAAAGTTCAGCCGGTAGTTGCTCTGGCATCAGGGTATGTAATGAGACGTGATTGAGCTGCGCATTTTGTTGGCTGGCTAACAAGGCCTGTGGATCTATGTCGATACCATAGGCCGTTTGGCAACCGAGTTTTAATCCTGCCACGGCTAAAATACCGGAGCCACAACCATAATCAATGAGCGTGCTATTGTGCAGGGGTTGTTGGCTAAGCCATTCAAGGCACAAGGCAGTGGTTTCATGAGTGCCGGTACCAAAAGCCAAGCCTGGATCTAATAAAATATAAGGTGCGTTGGGCTCGGGTGGCGCTAACCAACTGGGCACCACCCAAAAATCTGGGCCAAATTTAAGCGGATGATAATGATCCATCCAACAGTGTGCCCAATCTTTATCTTCTAATAATTCGCAGTGAATGGGTAAGGGCGGTTCCGTTGGCCACAATTGATAAAATTCTGTTTTCAATGCTTCACTGGAATATTCTGCGCTAAATAATCCAGTCACTTGTGTATTCGGCCATAAAGGTGTGGTGCCTAAATCCGGCTCAAAAATAGGTATGTCTTGGACATCTTGCAAGGTAACCGCTACGGCGCCGAGTTCCAGTAGGCAATCTTCTATCGCGCTGGCTTCACTGGCTAAGCAGTGTGTTTTAAATTGCATCCACTCAGACATGAGCCGATTTACTCAAATAATGTTCGAGACTATGAATCGTCATTTCAGCTGCATGGAATTCGGGTTGCGGCAAAATATGATTGCGGTGGAGGCTGATATTGGTATGAATGCCATCGATCAGTAATTCATCGAGCGCATTCTGCATGCGACGGATTGCCTGATCTCGAGTGTCACCGTGGGTGATGATTTTCCCTAATAATGAATCGTAATAGGTCGGCACTTGATAGCCGGTATAAATATGCGAATCCACTCGTACACCTGGGCCGCCCGGTGCGTGGTAATAGTGAATTTTCCCTGGGCTGGGTAAAAATGTTTGTGGATCTTCCGCATTAATGCGGCACTCTATGGCGTGACCACGAATTTGAATGTCCGCTTGTGTCAATGTCAGTGGATAACCAGCGGCGACTTTAATTTGTTCTTTCACAAGATCTACACCGGTGATCATCTCCGTTACTGGATGTTCTACTTGAATTCGCGTGTTCATTTCGATGAAATAAAATTGAGTATCCTGATACAAAAATTCAAAGGTACCGACACCTACATAACCGAGTTTTTGACAGGCTTGCACGCAAGCAGCAGCAATTTGATCTTTTAATGTTTGAGGAATATTCGGTGCTGGCGCTTCTTCTAATATTTTTTGATGACGTCGTTGCATGGAGCAGTCGCGGTCGCCTAAATGAATAGCATGACCCTGTTGATCACAAAGCACTTGAACTTCCACATGGCGAGGTTGTTCTAAGAATTTTTCCATGTAAACGGTCGACTGACCAAAAGCAGCTAAAGCTTCCGCTTGAGTGACTTCAATCGATCGAGCCAAATGCATTTCTTCATGCACGACTCGCATGCCGCGACCACCGCCACCAGCAGCAGCTTTAATGATGACAGGGTAACCAATTTTTTTGGCCAACATGCGGTTGCGACTGTGTTGTAGCGATAATGCTTTGCCCGATCCGGGAATGGTGGGAATACCCAGCGCTTCTACCGCCTTGAGCGCCGATAATTTATTGCCCATTTGCCGAATAGTTTCTGGTGTTGGGCCAACAAAACGAAAACCGCTTTTAATGACCGCTTCAGCAAAGTGGGCATTTTCCGCTAAAAAACCATAACCTGGATGAATCGCATCAGCGCCCGCAATTTCCGCTGCGCTAATCAAGGCAGAGATATTCAAATAACTGTCATTGGCTTTGGCTGGGCCGATGCAAACGCATTCATCCGCCAAGCGCACATGCATGAGATCGCGATCGGCGGTTGAATAAACCGCAACAGTTTTAATACCTAACTCTTTACACGCACGAAGGATGCGTAGGGCAATTTCTCCGCGATTGGCAATGACTAATTTATTGAACATAGTCATCGATCTCAATGATCGGTTGATCGAATTCCACCGGTTCGCCATTTTCAATTAAAATGTTTTTCACCACACCACTACGATCAGATTCAATATGATTCATCATTTTCATTGCTTCGATAATGCATAA
Source organism: Gammaproteobacteria bacterium (assembly GCA_023265895.1). Taxonomy (GTDB): domain Bacteria; phylum Pseudomonadota; class Gammaproteobacteria; order Pseudomonadales; family JAHFSE01; genus JAHFSE01. Next base: position 7,576 of record JAHFSE010000066.1, on the reverse strand, counting down.
CACATCGCCTTTATTGACCGACTGACCTATCTCGATAAAAGAGGGTGTAGTGGGTGAGGCGGCGCGATAAAAAGTGCCCACCATAGGGGAGCGCATATAATCATCTTTTTGCGCTGAATTGTTTGTCGGTGTGGTCGATGTTGCTAACGGCGTCTGGATGGCGGGTGTTGTTAGCACTGTGCGATGACGGCTAACTCGAATGGCAGTATCGCCTTGTTTGACTTCAATCTCGTCAATATCCGCTGTTTTGAGTAATTCAATGAGTGCTTTGATGGGTTCAATATCCATAATTTTCTCGTCAGTGGTTCTACACAAAACAGTTTAAAGGGATTGAGTATCAATTTGTGTTATGGCTGCGGTGAGTGCTAATTCATAACCTAGCGTGCCAAAGCCACAAATTACGCCAGCGGCAATGTCGGAAAAATAAGAGTGTTGGCGAAACGTTTCTCGTGCATAAATATTTGATAAATGCACTTCAATAAAAGGAATTTTCACCGCTAACAGCGCATCTCTGAGCGCAATACTAGTATGGGTAAAAGCAGCGGGATTGATCAGAATAAAATTGATGGCTTCAGCCGGCGCTCTTTGGATGGCTTCAATTAATACATGCTCGGCATTGCTTTGTAATGCTGTGAGCGTATGGTTTTTGTGTTGTGCTAATTGAATCAGATGCGTTTCTATTTCATTTAATCCAATGGAACCGTAGGTTTGTGGTTCACGGGTGCCTAATAAATTAAGATTCGGTCCGTTGAGCAATAAAATCCTTGCCATGCTGTGTTTCTCATCCACAAAAGAGATCATTAAAGGTGTCGGCCAGTGTACACAATCTTCCAGCGTTGCTGAAGCGTTGCGCCGGTGCTTGCAACAATTGGTTGTGCTTTTTTAACCTGTTGTTATTGCTTGGGTGATCAGGCGCTAGCGCCGCAGTTTGTAGTTTTTTGTAGAAAATCTCTTTATTTTTGCATTGAAAAGGTTGTATGCTCACGAATAGTTTTCTTATTTTCTGCTGATCTTTTTTTCAAGAGAGATCTCGGCAAGCAAGTCAGTTTTTTAAATGCTTCACGGACGATAACAATAAGTTTCATAAGGTGTGAAGATGTCTTTTCAAGCAATTAGGCAAAGTTTTACTCATGCTGCTCAATGGTTGAGTGAGGCTGCGACTAATATTCGCAGCTTGTTCAATTGGAGTGGGGTGAGGGCAGCGCCATCGCCAAAACCGGTGGTGAGCTTTGTTAATCCAATGTATTTGCCTGGAGGATCTAAGGATATCAATACAACACCTTGGCGTGATGTTGAATCTCTTTATAGTGCTAACCCGATGAAGGATGATAGTCATAACTATGAATATCAAGCAATGGTTGATGTTGTGCTGCCAAAAATAACGCCTAGTCGGAATAGTCTTACTGTTTCTTGGGTGCAATCTTTTCAGGTTGAGCCGCCCGTATCTGCCCTTCATACAGATGCAGATGATTTAGTTGATGCGGGTAATGATCATTTTGGTGACTTAGATGAAATCCTTTTTGAGATCACACCGCGAGATGTTCACCTTGGGCATTCAGTCACGAGTATAAGCCCGCAAACTGAGAGCACTCTAGTTAGCCCAATCAGCTCGAGCCCCATTTTTTTTGACGAGCAACCTGAGACTTTGAATACGAAGAGTGACTCTTCAGTAACAACTTTAACAAGGCAATATCAGGAATCACAACCTGTGGAAGAACGAGCATCAACAACCGTGATTACCGAAATACCCAAAAATCATGTAACAACACTGAAGCGTCAATTGACTACCGCCCCTTCAGCCATGAAGCTCAATAAAAGCCTATCGGACGGTTTACCATTAGCGCAGCAAGGAAGGGTTGCACAACTTAGAGATCAGTTTTTAAATGCTTCTATGCGTCAAAGAACAGAGTAGGGATGATTTTCTGAGCAATATTTTTCTGATTTGGATGAATCAGTCAGTATCTAAACGCTTCACGGATGATAATAAATAAAATGATGTAGGTGTAAAAATGACGATTCAAACATTGAGAGCAGGTTTAACCCGAATGGGTGAATTTTTAGGTGCAGTGGCCAGCGGTATTAGAAATTCTATTTTGAATCGCATTGGCCGCGCGGATGCTGCCAATATTAGTCCTAGGGTCGAAAATCTCCACAATGGCTCTATGCGCAACTCTTCGCCTTCTTCCTCTTTGTTTCAAGTTAATGATCGGGGAGACCGCGTTATTCATAATCCTGTATTTGATGATGGTTTCGAGGAGGGGGATGAAAATCCCTATGCTTTGATTAATGATGATGATGTAAGCCCGTATGCTGTTGTTGTGGTGCCTGCTGATCATGAGTACGCTAATCCACAAGAGGTGCGATCTGCTGCTGAATATTCCCAGCCGCAGGATGCTGGTACTGTGCGTGCCACGCCAGCAGGCTATGAATTTCCTTTCGCTCGTGTTTCAGGATTTGTTTCTGAGGAAAATTTAGCAGAATCAACTGATGACGGTTATGCTCCTTTGCAACCGCGAAATAATGGATACGATTCTGTTGGGGGTAATCCTAGAGCGGCTGTTGTGACACCTCCTCATCGCAATCAGTATGATGCGGTAGGATCTTCTTCTGCTCAAATATCAAGTAACGTGAATTTTGATGAGGCGGGTTACGCTCAGCCTAGTGTTGTTCTGAGTCAGCAGCGCGAGTCCAGGGAAGCGAAATTAAGAGATCTAGGATATTCTATTCCCATTCCAAAAAATCAGAGATCTGTTGCTGCGTCGGTTTTGGTTGTTCCCCCCACTTATCGATTACCTACGGAGAGTTACGTTTCATTAGACGTATTGCGATCGTCTTCTCCAACAAGTAATGATTCTGCTATTGAAAGCAGAGGAGAGACTTCTCCAACAGTTGAGAGTGAAAATAATAAACCGCCTGTGTTAGTTTTGTCTGATGCTGCGGTTGTAGAGTCATCGACAGATGAGCCTGCATTGCATGCTTCAGTAGTAGCAGAGCAGTCATCATCCTCTGTAGTAGAGAAGTTGGTGCAAGACTTTGAGGCAGGTACAGTTCAATCACCTGTGACCCGAGTTGCAGCTGATATTGTTAAGCCGGCGGAGTTTAATCGGATAAAAACACAATGGTCTAGCATGAAAGATACGACAACTATTTCGCAAAAAAATAGTGCTGAACCTGTAGCGAATGTTGTGCCATCGGGTCGAGTGAAGCAACTGAGAGACAGTTTTATACGGGCTACTGCTGCTACTTCTTTTAAAAGAACTGAATAAAATAAATCGAACAAATAAAAAAAGGTGGGGTTTTTAATCCCACCTTTTTTATTGTGCCGACGCGTTTTTTTATTTTAGAGTGCTTGTTGTTATTATCTTTCGAGCACTTTGTTTGTCATGGCTAGCTAGCCTTGTGCTGTTCAACCCTTTGAGTGTCGTTGTTATTGTTATTCTGACAACTCAAAAAGCTTCACGAATCGAGCGGTGCCCTCACTGCATTTTATTATTTTAGTTACCGCTCGGTTCGTGATGAAATCCTTGAACCTTGTTATCGCGTTATCTCCGTTTCCTTGCTCAACCTCACAAACAAAGTACCCTATCAGTGCCCTAGATTGTTATTGTTATTATGTAGCTATTTTTTCAGTTTTTTATCCCAAGGAGCCTGCGCGCTGTTGATTGATTATTTTTATGATCTTCAGCGCTATCTAGTGTTTCTCATGGGTTGTTTTTATGTTTTTGAGATTCACCTTTGCTCCCGTACGCATTACATAGAGCAGGTTATATGCCAACTTTAGAGATTGACATTTTTATTATATAAAACAGTCAGTTGTTAGTGAATGTAACGGCAAGGAAGAAAATTATTTGACGGGGTTGTTACTAAATGGCGATGGAAAACTGTTACCAGTGGGTAATGCGGTAACAGTGAGTGGGTTACAAGGATGATTCAGAGTTGGGTAACACTTTTTTATTTCGGGGTATTCCTAAGCGTTGACGGCGTTCCCAAAGGCTTTTTCGGCTGATGCCCAGCTTTTGTGATAATTCTGTTTCAGTCATATGTTCTTGGTGTTCCAGCACAAAATGTTGGAAATAATCTTCTAAAGAAAGATTTTCTACCGGCGCTTCGATCAGTTCCACCGGTTGTGTCGTGTATGCGCTGACTGGCTCCGGAATAAATTTGTCCAGATTCATCTCTTCTTCGGTAATCACTGGGCCGTCACACAGTACTGCAGCACGCTCTATTGCATTCTGAAGTTCTCGGACGTTTCCCGGCCAATGATAGTGCTGAATTGCTGATAATGCGTTGGTATCTAAGGTAAGGGGAGCTCGATGCAAGCGTTCACAGCTTTGTTTTAGAAAATGATTGGCCAGTGCCAGGATATCTTCTCCGCCTCGTTCTCGTAGCGGGGGTAGTTGTAATTCCACTACATGCAATCGATAGTAAAGATCCTCTCGAAATCCCCCCTGTGCTGCAAGGCGTTTCAGGTCACGGTGGGTTGCGGCAGCGAGGCGAACATCTACTTTTCGTGATTGCACCGAACCGACTCGGCGCACTTCTTTTTCTTGCAGTAATCTTAAAAGACGGGCTTGTGCTTCAAGGGGTAATTCACCAATTTCATCGAGAAATAAAGTGCCGCCATCAGCTGCTTCCACCAATCCTTTGCGTAAATTATTCGCGCCAGTAAAGGCGCCTTTTTCATGGCCAAACAACTCAGATTCAACGAGATTTTCTGGAATTGCCGCACAATTGACTGAAATTAAGGGGCCTTGTGCTCTCAGACTTTGTTGATGTAATGCTTTGGCAACCAGCTCTTTACCTGTGCCCGATTCACCCAGAATTAATACGGTGGTATTGGTCGGCGCTACCTTAAGAATGCGTTGATACAGTGCCTTCATTGCAGGGCAAGTACCGATCAGCGGACTGAATCCCAGCAATGTTTCTGATGATGATAAAGGGATGGATTTTGATGGTGTGGCTGAAACAATAGAGGTTGCAGGGAGTTGTTGTAGCAGATGTTTTACTGCGCCAAGCATTTCCTGATGATCAAAGGGTTTGGCGATGTAATCTGCTGCGCCTTGTTTCATCGCATCTACGGCCGATTTTAGGCTGGCATAACTTGTCATGACCAGCACAGGAATTTTTTTGGCGTATTTAATGAGTTCTGTGCCTGGTGCACCCGGCAAACGTAGATCGGTAATGATGAGATCGATATGCTCTAGCGGTTGAGCTTCTGCTTCAGCAACGGAGCCAGCTTCTTGCACTTCATAATGATTGCGCTCAAGCAATCGTTTGAGCGAATGACGAATAATGGGTTCATCTTCAACAACTAAAATCTTGGCCATATAGAGTCTGATTCACTAAAAAGTATTGTTGCGAAACCACGGCGATGGGCATCAGTGTATCGCGTTATAGGTAACATTTCGGTAGCGTTAGTGTTACCTGGGTACCCACTTTTTGGTCTTTTCGATGGGTTAATTCAATATGACCCGCATGATCGGCCACAATACTGTATACCACGGATAGGCCTAAGCCTGTGCCTTTTCCCGGATCTTTTGTGGTGACGAAGGGTTCAAAAATACGATTTAACAGGCGTTCTGGAATGCCGCATCCCTGATCCAAAATTTCTATAATGACTTTGTCCTCAGTGGTATTGCTGTGAAGGTCGATATGGCTTCCTGGCTCAGAGGCGTCGATGGCGTTGCTTAACAGATTAATAAAAATTTGTACCAGTCTCTGCGCATCTCCCGCGACATACAGGTCTGTTTGACAATGATTGGTTAAATGAAGTTCTTTGGTTTCTGGCGACAGCATAATTAAATTGAGTGCTTCTTGTATGCACAAAGCAATATCTACCGGTTCTAACGGTTGTGGATGGTGTTGGTGAGCGTGACTGAAACTTACTAAGGATTGCACGATGCGAGAGACGCGTTTGGTTTGCTCGATAATATGTTGCGCCATATCTTTGGTTTGTGGATCCGTTGGATCGGCTTGGATATCTTGTGCTAGACAAGCGATGCCGGTAATTGGATTACCGATTTCGTGAGCAACACCGGCAGCCAATTGACCAATGGAAGCCAAGCGTGCGCTGTGGGCCAGTTTTGATTCCAGAACTTTGGTTTCCGTCACATCTTCTACCACAATCACTAAACCGGTGAAGCTGGCTAATTCGCTATCCAACGCAGTTTTAGTGCTGATCACCGCTTTATGTAAATTAATCCAATGGGTTTGATTTTGAATTTTAATTTCACGCTGAAAAAGATGAGCGCGATTATCTTGAATTAAACTTTCAAATAATGTTTTCCAGGGTTCAGGTAATGATTTCACGCGGGAGCCAACCACATGATCCGTCGGTGCGCTAGACAGTCGCTCCATGGCTAAATTCCAACTAAGAATTTCACCTTCGCCACTCAGTGAGCAGACGCCAATGGGTAAATCATGTAGCGTTTGCCGGTGAAAGCGCCGCAAATTATCCAATTCCGCAGCAAGGCCTGTGAGGGTATGCTGATATTCTTCCAAACGATTTTCAATAAAGTGAATATTATCCGATGTGGGTGAATGCAGCGCTGCATCACTGTAAGGCAAGCTTTCGTTAATCATTTCACGAGCAAGGTTAGGGCCTAATTGGCTAGATAAATTATTTTCTAATTGATCTCTTAATCGTTTCAATGCATAGGGTCGCGTCTCTGAAGCTTCCATAGAAAGATCATTCAAGGCTAACTGTATTTCATGTTCAGCGGTGCTTTTTCCTAAAGTACTGCTGATGGAATCAATAAATTCAGCAATCGAACTGGGAATCGGAATTTGGCGGTGTGGGCCTCTTAATTTATCTAATGCACAATTGGCCGCTGCTTGTTGTTCTGCCGGTGATTGGCGAGTGATTAACGAAACCAAAATAAATACAGCAATATTGATGAGTGTTGCAATCATGCCAACCCGTTGGCATTGATCCAGTGTTGGCGTGTAGTGTATTGAAAAATCGCCTATGTGTAGTCTGGCTAAATCCGTGAGCATCGGAATCAAAATACCGAAAAACCAAATCAAAAATCCGATACTGGTACCAAATAAAAATCCTTGTCGAGTACCTCTAGGCCATAAAATAACACCCACAAGACCCGGGACGCATTGTAAAAAAGCAACGGAAGCTAGCAGGCCAAGTTCAGATAAATTGTGTCGCCCATTCAATAAGTAATAACAGACATAACCGCAGAGTAATATCAGCACGATTAACACTCGGCGACTGCGCAATAACCAAGGGAAAAAAGCGTCTTTTCCGCTGGGTTGATAAAAAGGTAATACCAGATGATTCAATACCATCATTGCCATGGACAAAGCCAAAACAATCATGACGCCACTGGCTGCGGATAATCCTGAAATAAAAGCTAACAAAGCCATTGGCTTGGACTTTGCGGCAAGGCCAAGGCCGAGGGTGAAATATTCTGGTGGTGTGGTTGCGTGTAATTTAATGGCGGCAAATAAAATCAGTGGCACGATCAACGCCATGATGAACATATAAATAGGAAAACCCCAACTGGCTGAGATTAAAGAGCGCGGGCTTAAATTTTCTGTGAAGGTCATGTGATACATATGAGGC
>JAHFSE010000065.1 GCA_023265895.1 Gammaproteobacteria bacterium | reverse complement strand
TTGTAGCAGTTGCGAATATATTCACTATCAAAACCCAAGAATTATCTGCGGCACTCTACCGATTTATCAAGACAAAGTTTTGTTATGTTTGCGCGCCATTGAACCGCGTAAAAATTATTGGACTCTACCTGCAGGTTTTATGGAAAATGGTGAAACTATTGCCCATGCCGCTTGCCGTGAAAGTTTTGAAGAAGCGGAAGCACAAGTAGAGTTACATGGACTTTATGTAATATTTGATATTCCACGCATCAATCAAGTGCAATTATTTTTTCGCGGTCATGTCTCTCAGGGAAAATTTGGCGTTGGTGAAGAGAGTTTAGAAACGCAATTATTTAGTGAAACAGAAATACCCTGGAACGCATTAGCATTTCCCACCGTTAAACGTGCATTAGAACTTTATTTTATCGATCGAAAATTAGGGCAGTATCCATTACATTCCGAGCAAATTGTCGGTTAAATTAAAAATTCATTCACGCTACACACAGATAATAAAGAGAGCAACATGAGCTTTTCAATACCTGTCATCTCTGCACTTGCGAACACCGCAAGTTATATATGGGCAAGTACACCTCCATCGCTCACAGGCTGCCTTATTTTTGGTGCGCACAAACTTATTCAGGCTCGAAAAATTTATTGCCAATCAGCTGAAATGAGACAACCTGCTGAATATCCTTATATTGCCCATATTGGCGGCACAGCTGATGTGGGAAAAGAGCCGAAAGATTCCTTGTCATTCTACTGCTTAGAAACGCTTTTTTTAAAACCAATGGGGTTTCCTAAAACACATATTTGCTCACTCAGCCCTAACAGTGCCCTTGAGGTATATCCTAAGGAGTCCATTCGCTCGCTTTCTACTGAACAATATTTTACTGCCGCTCAACAACAGGTCTCAACATTTTTGAAAAATGTCATCAAAGCCAACAATAAAAAAATCGATTTGATTATTACGGGCCTATCTCAAGGTGGAGGAATTGCGGTTCAATTAGCAACGGCATTACTAGAGAATCCAGAAATAGCAGCCAAAATCGATCGTCTACTCTTAATTCCCGTTCACGCTACTATTAAAGGCAGCACAGCTAATGCTTGGCCCAAATGGATGCGTGAGTATTTAATTCGATTTTTTTATCTTCATAATGCCTGTAACGAGTTTCATCGCGACTCACCTTTTTTAATTAAAAATCGCATAGCCATAGAAACATTAAATCAGTTGCAAAAAACGGAGGAAGGAAAAATATTGATTGAATATGTTCACGATGGTATCGATAGCCTGGTAGATCATCGACAAAGCAAAGCTAAGAATCACTCTTGGCAATGGGACCAATTATTTTTTATTGGTGCCTCGATGCTAGCAGTATCACTAATATTCGATACACCACTGCTACTTCCCTTATTGTTCATTGCCATTTTAGTGGGGTTTTTCAATCACGCACTGGGTATGAATAACCCAAAAATTGGCGAACATATTAGCGCTTTCATCCACGGCGCCAAAGAAGATTAAAAATTATAATTCTTCTAACACCCAAACTTCATACGCTGGCATTTCATAAGGATGGGCTAATCTCAGCGCGGCAATCACTGGACGAATCACATCCTCCCAACAAATCATTTCTACTTTATATTCAGGTACTGTTTCTAATTGATGCATTTCACCTATAAAAGGATGACTTCCTGGTAAAGGCCTGAACTGCCCTTCACCCAACGTTTGCCAACAACACTGATCATAATTTCCCAGCTGACCCGCACCAGCGGAAAAAACTGCTTGTTTAACAGACTCTAAATGCGTTGCAGGAACATAAAAAGAAAGTTTATACATCATATTAATTAATCCATCTTCTGGCATTTCTGAAAAGTCTCATCCAGGGTGAAAATTCTCCTGTCCATTCTTTAGGGCTCCAAGAAAGTTGTACCCGACGGAAAACGCGTTCTGGATGAGGCATCATAATCGTGAAACGACCATCGACATTGCATAACCCCGTAATCCCTTGCAGTGAACCATTAGGATTTTCAGGATAATTTTCAGTTACTTTCCCACCACTATCAACATAACGTAATGAGATCAATTGCTGCTGTGATGTATTTGATAATTGTGCTGGAGAATGAAAGACCATTCGACCTTCACCATGAGCCACCGCAACAGGTAAACGACACCCCGCCATATCTAACAATAAAATTGATGGAGACGCTTGAATTTCTACTAAGCTCAGACGCGCTTCAAATTGTTCTGATTGATTGCGCATTAAGGCCGGCCAATGCTCTGCACCAGGAATTAATGTTTTTAAGGCTGACATCATTTGACAGCCATTACAAACACCCAAACCAAAAGTATCTGTGCGTTGAAAAAATTCACTAAACTGATCATTCAATTGGGTATTAAATAAAATAGATTTTGCCCAACCTTGACCCGCGCCAAGCACATCACCATAAGAAAACCCACCACAAGCCACCAAGCCATGAAACTCTTTTAATTGCGTACGCTGTGCTAATAAATCAGACATATGCACATCGATGCAAGAAAAGCCAGCTTGATCAAAAGCCGCGGCCATTTCAATTTGACCATTGACACCTTGCTCTCGCAAAATTGCTATTTTAGGTTTTATACCACGCTGAATATAAGGCGCTGTAATATCCTCTTCTGGATTAAACATAACTTTTACATTCAAGCCAAAATTATTTGGGTCTGAAATAGCATTAAACTCTTGTTGTGCACAATCAGGGTGATCACGTAAGGATTGCAATCGAAAACTCGTTTCACTCCACATCTTTTGCAAATCGATTCGCTTGCGCTGCAACAGAATTTGATGATGATACTGAATGATAATCTCAGAGGATTGAGTCGGCTGACCTAATAAAAACAAGCAATCAGACAATTGCTGCTGCGCAAAACAGCTACGCACTTCGGTTAAATCACTTGATTTAATTTGTAAGATTGCACCTAACTCTTCATTAAATAATGCAGGAATGACTGCTGCTGTATTTTTACAGAGCGTATTTAATTCTATTGTTAAGCCAGTACCACTAGCAAAGGCCATCTCAAGCAAACTTGTGATGCATCCACCATCCGATCGATCGTGATAAGCTAAGATTTTTTTATTTTGTTTGAGCTGTTGTATGACATGAAAGAAATTTGAAACATCATCCACTGAGTCTAAGTCTGGTGTTGTTTCACCTAAAGCTTGATGCACTTGCGCTAATGCACTACCGCCTAAACGATTTTCCCCTCGCCCCAAATCCACTAATAACAAGCAAGTTTCACCAACGTCTAATTGTAACTCTGGAGTCACTGCACCGCGAATATCAGACACCGCAGCTACCGCTGAAATAATTAAAGATAAAGGTGAAGTCACTGACTTATGCTGTGTCATGCCCTGCTCATCAATTTCAGTCCATTGAGTATGCATAGATGTGGAATCTTTACCCACTGGAATAGTCAAAGATAATGCGGGGCATAACTGAGTACAAACAGCTTGTACAGTTGAAAATAAGGCTTGATCTTGTAAGGGTTGACCACTAGCAACCATCCAGTTAGCGGATAATTTAATTTCCGATAATGTCGTCACCGGACCTGCCAATATATTGGTAAGCGCTTCACCTACCGCCATTCGACCGGATGCAATGGGATTTATGACGGCAATGGGCGTACGCTCTCCCATTGCCATCACTTCACCAGAATAACCTACATAGTCATTGAGCGTAATTGCGCAGTCTGCTACAGGAATTTGCCAAGGCCCAATCATTTGATCGCGATGGACTAATCCTGTGACAGTTCGATCACCAATGGTGATCAGAAATTGCTTACTCGCTACAGCAGGCAAACGTAAAATTTTATCTAAAGCAGCATTTAATTCAATGGATTCCGTATTAAATAATGATTTTGGATATTCTGCTGTAACGAATGATTTAATTAATTTCGGTGGTTTACCGAATAATAATTCATTGGGTAAATCAATAGGTGTTTCACCTAATAATTCATCTGTCACTAGAATCTTAGCTTCATCAATAGCAGTACCTACCACAGCAAAAGGACAGCGTTCACGCTCACATAAATCAGAAAAAGTTTTCAAGTGTTCTTCTAAGACAGCTAACACATAACGTTCTTGGGCTTCGTTACACCATAATTCTAAAGGTGATAAGCCAGCTTCTACACTAAAAATTTTTCGTAGTTCAAATTGCCCACCAGAACCTCCATCTTTAACGAGTTCTGGTAACGCATTACTTAAACCACCGGCACCCACATCATGAATAAATAAAATCGGATTATGCTCACCCAACTGCCAACAACGATCAATCACTTCCTGACAACGACGCTCCATTTCTGGGTTATGTCTTTGTACAGAAGCAAAATCTAAAGCATCAGAGCTCATACCGGATGCCATCGATGAAGCTGCACCACCACCCAAACCAATTAATAAAGCTGGCCCACCCAAAACAATTAAATGGGCACCCTTAGGAATTGTTTTTTTCTCTACATGGTCAGGACGAATATTACCAATACCACCTGCCAACATAATGGGTTTGTGATAACCGAATACTTGTTCACTGCCAGAGATATTTACCTTGTATTCATAGGTTCGAAAATAACCACAAAGATTTGGCCGACCAAACTCGTTATTAAATGCAGCAGCACCAATAGGTCCATCCAACATAATAGTCAATGGGGAAACGATACGCTGAGGTTTGCCATACCCTTGTTCCCAAGATTGAATAAATTCAGGAATACGTAAATCCGATACCGTAAAACCGACTAAACCAGCTTTTGGTTTTGCGCCACGACCCGTTGCACCTTCATCACGAATTTCGCCACCTGATCCCGTAGCGGCACCAGGATAGGGTGCGATCGCAGTAGGATGATTATGGGTTTCCACTTTGAGTAGAATATGCGCCGGTTCACTGATCTTGTTATATTCTTTGGTTTTTGGATTAGGAAAAAATCGTTGTGCACCATAACCTTCAATGACTGCGGCATTATCAGCATACGCAGATAAGACATGGTCGGGACATGCTTCATACGTTCTCTTCACCATTTTAAATAAAGAATCTGACTGATCTATACCGTCAATTTTCCAATCGGCATTAAAAGTTTTATGGCGACAATGTTCAGAGTTAGCCTGTGCAAACATCATCAGCTCTACATCGGTAGGATTACGATTCAAGGCTAAATAATGTTCATACAAATAAATTATTTCATCAACAGCCAAAGCCAAACCTAAAGATTTATTGGCGTGTTCAAGTGCTAACATGCCTTGCTCTAATAAAGGGATATACACCAACGCTCGCGGTAATTCATCCTTCCATAATTGAGGTGTCATCGAACCAAAAAACACTGAATCAACTAACGGATCCATTAATATAGACGCACAATTTTTTAATTCTGTTAAATCTACGTCACTGTCAAAAGAATATCTTGTGCCTCGTTCTATTTTTTCTACCGATTGAAATCCGCAGATATTCAACAATTCTGTTGTTTTACTTGACCAAGGTGATTGCGTACCTATCCTCGGTGTAATCCAGATATATTGATGGTTTATATTTGTGTTCTGCCGTTCATAGACATTTAATAAATCATAAAGCTTTGATTTATCTTCGTTTGAAATAATGGATTCTGCTCTCAATTGAAGAAAATAAACTGTCTCAAGTGTCAATTTGATTGACCTACCCAAACAAGTTTGCATCTGATGCATTAATTTTTTCTGTTTAAATTCAGATAACTCACAGTTACCAAACATGGGTGCTAAAAAGTGTGCTTTTGCCATAAAAATCATTGCGCTTGGTGAAAAAAGTCATGATCTCAAATGCCTCTCGGTTTGCAAAGTCTTGTGTGGATTTAGTCGTTTCTTTTTTAAAAAACCAAGCATTGGTTGCTATTTGATCAATATTCACAGAGAATCTGCCGGCCATTTGATGGCAAGTAGCCCCTCTAGATTCTAAGAATGGCTTTAAGTTATGGTGTTTCGCAGGCCCAATTAGGTTTCAGCACAACAGACGATTAACCAACAATCCAAATGTAGTGTGATGGATACTGAGCAAGCTATGATAAATATTCAATTGCCTTCGTCAAATCGATATCTCAAATATTATTGTTTGTGTATCGCATGGGTATTGCTGATTGCAATGCCCATCAATGAATATCCGTTAAATTTAACGGATAAAATTTTACTAGATAACCAACTTACAGTGGCCGTACGAGTAGACGCCCAGGATGTACCGCTTTATTCCAGCCGCTTTGGCTTTGAATTAGCGCTAGCGCAAGCTTTTGCTCGTCACCTCGGAGTCCATTTTAAATTGGTCTTAACACATAAAAGCGTGTATTCATTGCTACGCCAAGGTGAAGCGGATATCGCTTTTACCCATGATCCAAAACTACCTAAAACAGCTTCTGATTTTTCTTTTTCCAAACCTTATCTACAACAAGATCTGTTACCCCTTGCGCAACCCGGTAAAGCGGATGAAGCGCTCAATGCAATGCAGCTAGCATGGGCATATCGAAGTAATCGCTCGCAAAATTTTAATCTACAAATGGAAAACTTTTTCACTAGGATTCGCCAAGATGGCACCTTCGATCGCTTATATGATCAATATTTTGGTCATATGGAAATGACCTTAGCAGAAGAAAAATCTTTCTTATTTAATATTCATCAAAGACTACCAGAGTATCAACGTTCATTTAAAAAAGTTGCTAAAAAAACGCAGGTAGATTGGCGCTTATTAGCAGCCATTGGTTATCAAGAGTCTCACTGGGATCCTGAAGCCATTTCACCGACGGGTGTACGCGGCCTCATGATGTTGACCCGTGCTACAGCGACAGAGATGGGCGTTGAAGATCGTCACAGCGCAAAGGAAAGTATTCTGGGTGGCAGTGCTTATTTTCGCAAACTGAAAAATCAACTCGATCGAAAAATTCCAGAACCTCATCGAACTTGGATGGCATTAGCAGCTTATAATATGGGCATAGGTCATCTAGAAGATGCTCGTACTTTAACGCTACGTGCGCATGGTGATCCTAATAATTGGTTTGATGTAAAATTGAGAATTCCTTTACTGCAAAAACCACACTATTACTCGCAAGTCAGAAATGGTTATGCAATGGGCGCAAGACAGTCACTTGCTTACGTACAAAACGTTCGCCGTTATTTTGATATATTGTTGGGTTACCAACCGATTGCTCAAGCAGATGAAAATACTTTATGGGCAATGCGATAATATTTTTAAATTAAATGATTGTCTTGACGTCTCTGGCGAAAAAATTTAGCTAACAAAGTACTGCTTGCGACTTCTAAAACACCACCTTGATAGGAAACTCGGTGATTTAAATATTCTGCATCCAACAAGCGCGCTTTTGAAACAACGGCGCCTGCTTTAGATTCATAAGCACCAAATACCAATCGATTAATTCGTCCATGAACAAGCGCACCTACACACATCAAGCAGGGCTCTAAGGTGACATAGAGTTGCGTCCCCACCAATCGATAATTATCCAGCACTTGAGCCGCTTGACGTAATACCACAATCTCTGCATGAGCAGAAGGATCACAATGGCTAATAGGTCGATTATACCCTGCAGCAATGACTTCACCGTCTTTCACTAACACCGCGCCAACCGGCACTTCGCCCACAGCAAAAGCCAATTCAGCCTGTTGCAACGCAAGCTGCATAAAATATTCGTCATTTGCATTCATAAAAAAACGCCCGTTACAGAATACTCATTCAGCGTGTAAATGATCCAACACTCTGGCTCGAATTTTTTCACCGACCAATGGATGCATTGGACTCAATGCATGGCTAGAAATACCCAGTACACAGAATGAAAAAAATACCGGAAGTAAACCAACACCACCTGTCGCGATTATCGCAGCCCCGCCTACCAAAAAGGTAAGTATCCATTGCAGGGTTCGTATTTCTCGCTGTTCTGCACCTGCATCCTCGTGAGAAACAAAAAAATCCACACCAGTATGCACAAAATCCACTAAACAATCCTGTGCTTTTAGAAGCTCAATAGCCGCTATATTCTTATCTAAAAAACGACTCCCTGCACGCAGCTCTGGCAAACACGCAATGATAGATCCAAGCTTTTGTGATAAGGATGCTGGTAGTAGACTGACTCTAGAATTATTCATAGAACCATTCACAGCAATAACCGAAATTCTTTTTGCTAATTCGGGATGTTGATCTAAAAATTTTGCCGCCAACTGAACGGTGACACCACCACCTTGAGAAAATCCAGTAAAAATAAATTTTAAATTTGGATTTCGTGCTAATGCATCGGCCAACTTTAACTCTAAATAATTATGCGCACGATCCACATATTGATGAGCAGCTAATGCCAAAATATTTTTTCGGCAATGCCGTTGTGTGATTTGAATAAATTGATCGGCAGAAATGCCAGCAGGCTCTAAGTGCAACTTTAGTAATTGCACACCTGAGACACTACCGAAACCCGGTAAATAATCTAACGTCCCCGCGATATGAACAACGCAAATATTCTTTAAATTAGCAGAGGATCCAGAAGCACGAAGATCTCGCTGCCATTGATGAGCGGCATGTCTTGCATTGACAGCCTCGTAGACTTCAAAACAGCCATGCGCTAACAAAGTAGCGCCTGCAGCAGCAGCGCCAGCTTGAGAAAAACTAGGCGCCACCACATCCGAAACAATTTCTGTTATTTTAGGAAATACGCTCAACCAACTCATCGATCTACACCATCTTCTTGTTATAAAAAAACTATCTACGCTATGAGCGATTTAAAGCGCTTAGTAAATCACAAACAAGTGAGGGGGTCAATTCAGAAAATGCTACTCCCATTCCACCGTTGCGGGTGGCTTAGAAGAAACGTCATAAACCACACGACTGACACCTGCAACTTCGTTAATAATACGATTAGAAACACGCTCTAATAATTCATAAGGCAAATGCGCCCAACGCGCTGTCATAAAATCCTGTGTCTCTACTGCGCGTAAAGCCAATACATAATCGTGACGACGCGCATCCCCCATCACTCCGACCGATTTCACTGGCAAAAATACGACAAAAGCCTGACTGACTTTTTCATACCAACCAAATTGATGGAGCTCTTGCATAAAAATATCATCCGCGATGCGTAACATGTCAGCAAATTGTTGCGTTACTTCACCTAAAATGCGCACCCCCAAACCAGGACCAGGAAAAGGATGCCGATAAAGTAGCTTATGGGTTAAGCCTAATTCCAAACCGATTTTTCGCACTTCATCTTTAAATAATTCGCGCAGTGGCTCAACTAATTTCATCGCCATGTGTTCAGGCAAACCACCTACGTTGTGGTGAGATTTAATCACGTGCGCTTTACCGGTTCCGCTACCGGCTGATTCAATGACATCCGGATAAATAGTGCCTTGTGCCAACCACCGAATACCTTCTAACTTCGCCGCTTGTTGCTCAAATACTTCAATAAAAGTTTGTCCGATGATTTTTCTTTTTTGCTCTGGATCGGTGATACCTTTTAATCGATCTAAAAATAAATCTTGCGCTTCAGCACGAATCACTTTAATACCAAAATGATTAACAAAAGTTTCCACTACTTGATCGCTTTCACCCAAGCGTAACAAACCATTATCCACGAACACACAAATTAATTGGTTACCCACAGCTCGATGCAATAAAGCGGCAACCACTGAAGAATCGACACCGCCAGATAAACCTAAAATAACGCGATCGGAACCCAATTGAGTTTTTAATTGTTTAATTTTTTCTTCAATAATATGTTCTGAATTCCATTCATCAGAACAACCACACACTT
Organism: Gammaproteobacteria bacterium; assembly: GCA_023265895.1. Classification (GTDB taxonomy): domain Bacteria; phylum Pseudomonadota; class Gammaproteobacteria; order Pseudomonadales; family JAHFSE01; genus JAHFSE01. The sequence continues at coordinate 2,936 of JAHFSE010000065.1, read as the reverse complement.
GATGAATAAAACGCGAAAGTATTTCCGTGCCTTTTTCAGAATGAGTGACTTCAGGATGAAATTGCACACCATAAATATGACGGGTTTTATTTTCCATCGCAGCATAGGGGGTATTTTCTGAGCTCGCAGTGCCCACAAAGCCAGGTGGCAATTGCAAAACTTTATCGCCGTGACTCATCCATACATTTAATTGAGCGGTTTCATCTAAATCTGCTAATAAATAAGAATCAGCAGCAATCATTAATTGCGCATGTCCAAACTCACGCTCAGACGAAGCTACAACACTTCCGCCTAATTGGTTTGCTAAGGCTTGCATACCATAACAAACACCCAAAATAGGAATATTTAAATCAAATACGATTGCCGGAATTTGTGGTGAATGCACTAAGGTTACGGTTTCTGGCCCACCAGATAAAATAATGCCATTCGGTGAAAAATCACGAATCAACTGTGGATTCACGTCGTAAGGTAATAATTCCGAATATACGCCTAATTCTCGCACGCGACGGGCAATAAGTTGAGTATATTGTGAACCAAAATCAAGAATGAGAATTTTCTCTTCAGGTTTCATAAAATTAATAACCAAAAAATTAAACTTTAGAGAGCGGGAACAACTTGTTTTCTTAATGCATCCAAAATAGATTTCTCTAATGAATTATCCATATTCATTTTTTCAAAACAGCGATTTAAATAAGTTGAATTACTTAAACGAAGCAGTGATGCCTGAAAGGCAGAAATAACACTTTTTCCATAAGCGTCTATTACTTTTATCCATGCTGATAAAGGAATATCACCTTGATGAATAATGAGCATGGCCAAATCAATAATATCTCGACTGGCGGTAGAAATATCTGCACCTCTATCACAATTAGCAAGCAGCTTTTCTGCAAACATATCTTGAATAGTTAAAACAGGAACAGTCAGAAAATCATTTAACGTACCTTGAATAGAAATTCTAGCCTCAAAAACAATTTCAACTTTAATAGGAATACTATCTATTTCTAAAAAAGTACGAATACCATCTCGGTCAGCACGAACTTCACGTAAATGCTTCACTGGCGTTTTGAGAATATTACCTAATGATTGTTGAGTAACGCTGTTACGTAAGACTCGATAACCTTCTTTAGACGCACATAAAAAATCAATATCGACAGATTCTCGATATTCATTCAATAATAAAGCAATTGCAGTTCCACCAGCAAAGTAACATTCTGTTCTTGTCAAAACTTCAGCATTGAATAAGCCCAGTAGTTTATGGATGGTTTGATGGTGAAGTCTTTTAAACATTGAGAAAACCCCTACCATAATTCTGCTTGAGATATTCAATTAATTGTCTTTCTCTATCAGTTAATTGTTGTTGGTCTATAAATCGCCAATTATGTTCGTACAGCGAAAAAGCCTCTTCTTCTTCAACAGAGGACATAGCGGTTAAATGCCAAGCAATTAATTTGAGCTGCGGATATTCATTGAGAGCAATCATCATTATTAACCGATTGGATAATTTGGTGCTTCTTTTGTGATAACAACATCATGCACATGACTTTCTTTTACGCCCGCAGAAGATATTTTGACAAAGCGCGGAGCCGTTCTCATCACCTCAATATTTGTTGATCCGGTGTAACCCATACCTGAACGTAAACCACCCATCAGCTGATGCACAATCGCCGACATAGGGCCTTTATAAGGCACGCGACCTTCAATGCCTTCAGGAACTAACTTTTCAACACCAGAAGACGCATCTTGAAAATAGCGATCACTGGATCCATGGTGCTGCGCCATCGCACCTAATGAACCCATACCACGATAGGCTTTGTAGTAACGACCTTGAAATAATTCTACTTCACCTGGCGCTTCTTCAGTGCCCGCCAATAAACTACCCACCATAATGACATGAGCACCCGCGGCAATGGCTTTCACAATATCACCAGAAAATCGAATACCGCCATCGGCAATCACTGGCACACCACTACCTTTTAATGCCTCTACAACATTAGCGACTGCTGTAATTTGCGGTACACCAATACCTGAAACAATACGCGTGGTACAAATAGAGCCTGGACCAATACCCACTTTCACACCATCAGCGCCCGCAGCAACCAGCGCTTTTGCCGCATCACCGGTCGCAATATTACCCCCAATAATTTGAATGTCCGGGTAACGATTTTTGATATAAGAAACAGTATCTAACACACCCTTTGAATGGCCGTGTGCAGTATCAACCACCAACACATCAACACCGGCTTCCACTAATGCATCGACTCGATCAATATGAGACTGACCCGTACCTACTGCAGCGCCTACACGTAAACGACCTAAGTGATCTTTACAAGCATTGGGATAAGCTTCTGCTTTGCGAATATCCTTCATGGTAATCATGCCGCATAATTGAAATGCATCATTGACAACCAGAATTTTTTCAATGCGATGTTTGTGCAGTAACCCTTTAATTTCTTTAGCAGATGCGCCTTCTTTTACTGTCACTAATTTTTTCTTAGGTGTCATGATCAGTTCAACAGGTAAATTTAAACGATCTTCAAAGCGCACATCCCGACTGGTCACAATACCCACTAACTGATTGTCCTGCGCCACAACAGGTACACCAGAAATATTATGGGCTTGGGTAATATCTAACAACTGCCCTACCGTAGTTTCCGGCGCAACTGTGATGGGATCTTTCACCACACCACTTTCATATTTTTTTACTCGACGCACTTCGTGAGCTTGTCGTTCTATGGGCATATTTTTATGCAATACCCCTAAACCACCTTCCTGCGCCATAGCAATCGCTAAGCGACTCTCGGTCACCGTATCCATGGCTGCAGAAATCAGTGGGATATTGAGGCTAATATGACGCGTTAATTGCGTACGAATATCGACATCGCGAGGCAAAATTTCAGAATAAGCAGGAATTAATAAAACATCGTCAAAGGTGAGTG
>JAHFSE010000176.1 GCA_023265895.1 Gammaproteobacteria bacterium | reverse complement strand
TCACATTTGCGGTTTTTCGACCAACGCCAGGGAGTGCTTCTAAAGCTTCACGGGTATTGGGCACTTGCGAATCATGTTGTTCCACTAAGATGCGACAAGTTTTAATCACATTTTCTGCTTTGGTATTAAATAAACCAATCGATTGAATATAAGGTTTTAATCCTGTAACCCCGAGTTTTAAAAAAGCTTCAGGTGTATTGGCGATAGGAAATAAATGTACTGTGGCTTTATTAACACTCACGTCGGTGGCTTGCGCTGATAGCATGACAGAAACTAACAACTCGAAGACAGAGGTATAATTTAATTCCGTAGTAGGATGCTGATTATGTGATTGAAAGCGAGCAAAGATAGCTTGGCGTTTTTTTGCATTCATGAGCGTGGCTGCTTTATTTGATCAAAACTTTTCTTAGCAATATCTGCTGCTTGTTTCAATTGTTCCACCTGAGTTTGGTATTGCGCAATTTGTGCTTGTTGTGCTTTGGTCGGTGAGGGTTGTTTCAGTACATGTTGTAGCGCTCTTTCAGCATCTTTCCATTGTTTAAGTGTCATGACATAAGCGCTTTTATATCGCTGTAATTTTTGTTGATTTTCCGATAATGTTGAATGCATATGTTCGGACAATCCTATTGCAGATATTTTTCGTTGTGTCGTTTTTTCTGCTTGTATTTGTGTTAATCGTTGATTATGAAATTCGAATCGGCTGCGCCAATGATTGGCTAATTGTTTTGCAGCTTCTTGTGCTGCGGGTGTTTCTGGATGTGCTGGTGCGATGGGTATCATATCAATACAATCCACTGGACAAGGTTCTACACACAAATCACAGCCAGTACATTCCTCCACAATAACGGTATGCATTAATTTAGCCGCGCCTAAAATCGCATCCACCGGACAGGCTTGAATGCATTTGGTGCAACCGATACATTCTGCTTCGCGAATATAAGCCACTTTACGCATGGTTGCGATTTCACCATGCTCAGGATTCAAAGGCAAAATTTCACAATTTAATAATTGCGCTAAGGCAGCGATGGTTTCATTGCCGCCAGGTGGGCATTGATTAATGGGGGTGCCTTGCGTAATGGCTTCAGCGTAAGGGCGACAACCGGGATGGCCGCACTGACCGCATTGTGTTTGTGGCAGCAGAGCATCAATCTGTTCAATCGCAATCCGTTGCGCAGGGTTCATGAAGCTGGATCCATCAGCTGTTGTATTTGTTTGGCATCGATTCGCTGTAATAAAGGTTGGAACAGATTAATTTTATGATTAAATAACAAGGTCTTCGAATCGACCCATTGAAGTGGTGCAATATTTAAGAAGGTTTCAATTTCTGTAGCTAGACTGGGTAATACCGGTTTTAAATACAGAGTTAATAAGCGAAAACTATTTAATCCTACCGTACAAATGTCTTGCACTCGTGCGGCCTCATCCGTTTGCTTCATTAAAATCCAAGGTTTTTCTTGATCGATGTATTGATTGGTTTGATCAGCAAGCGCCATAATTTCTCGAATGGCACGGCTGAAATCCCGTTGTTGATAAGCTTCAGCGATACTGGTTTGTGCATTTTGGCACATTTGCAAGAGTTCAGGTGCCGCATTATTAGGGCTGAGCTGATGGTCAAAAAATTGATTAATAAATTTAGCGCAACGGCTGGCAATATTAATCCATTTGCCAACTAAATCGGCATTGACGCGAGCGGTAAAATCGTCAAAATTTAAATCAAAATCGTCAACTTTGGGTGTTAGCTTTGCAGCGAAATAATAACGTAAATAAGCGGGATTTAAATAATTTAAATAACTACGAGCCGTAATAAAAGTGCCGCGAGATTTCGACATTTTCTGGCCATTGATGGTAATGAATCCATGGACATTGAGTGCGGTAGGCCAACGATAATCAGCCCCTAATAATAAAGCGGGCCAAAACAAACCATGAAAACTAACAATGTCTTTACCAATAAAATGATAAATCTCTGTAGAGGAATGGGGTTGCCAATAATGATCAAAATCTAAATCACTGCGTTGAGCGCAGAGTTTTTTAAAGCTAGCCAGATAACCGATGGGTGCATCTAACCAAACATAAAAATATTTATGATCGTAGCCGGGAATTTTAAAACCAAAATAAGGTGCTTCACGGGAAATATCCCACGGCTTTAAGCCACTGGCAAACCATTCACGTAATTTGTTAGCAATTTCTGGCTGCAAACTACCGGATTGCAACCAATTGCTTAATGCTTCTTGAAACTGGGGTAAATCAAAAAATAATTGTTCAGATGCTTTTAGAATGGGCGGTTGGCCAGATAAGGTAGAAATAGGATTGAGTAATTCAGTCGCTGAATAAGTGGCGCCGCACACTTCACAATTATCGCCATATTGATCCGTTGCTTTGCAGCGAGGGCATTGACCTTTGACATAGCGATCGGCAAGGAATAATTGTTTGGCTTCATCAAATAATTGAGTAATCATTTGGCTTTTGATATAGCCCGCAGTCAAATTGCGCTGATAAAATTGTTCTGATAATAATTTATTTTCTTCTGAATGAGTGGAATGATAACAATCAAAGCGCACATCAAATTCAGTAAAATCTTTTAGATGTTCTGTTTGTACTTGAGCGATGAGTTGCTCTGGCGTAATGCCTAATTCGGTCGCCTTTAACATAATGGCGGTGCCGTGGGCATCATCTGCACAGATATAATGGCAAGTGACACCACACAATTTTTGAAAGGCCACCCAAATATCCGCCTGAATATAACCGAGCAAATGGCCTAAATGAATGGGCCCATTAGCATAGGGTAGCGCGCTAGTAACCAAAATTTCTCGAGCAGTCGACTGATTCATGAAATATGATCCATCGGTAAAAGGTAAAATATTATATAAAACTGCATTTTATAAGGCTAATTTTTGATGACCATAAATCCATACTTGAACTTGACGGCCAATGCGATCTGCGCCCGTTGGACAGGTAAATTGCGCCTTTGGTTGAAGGGTTAATTTTCGCAACGCATTTAATAGTTGAGATTTTCCATCAGAATCAATATAGCCTAAGGCAAAATCATAGCGAGGTTGATACCAGTCGGTATTCATGATCCAACGTAAGGATTTTAGGGTGTCACCATTGACTTGTACTAACATGAGTTGATCTCGCGCGAATGCCAACGTCAGTTTAGCGTGCCAGTAATGACTAATACCTACCGTGACGGAATCCCCTGTTGTTTGACGATATTTTTGCAATCCGTTTAAAAGGCAGCTGACTAAGGGCGGTTGATATTGGCTTTTTAGCGGTGTTTTAGGGTAGATTAAA
>JAHFSE010000175.1 GCA_023265895.1 Gammaproteobacteria bacterium | reverse complement strand
AAGAGAAAGCGCAGCGAGAAAATAAAAGGTTAGTACGCATCGGTGTGTTGAAATAGATATAATCTCCCCTTTCAAAAAAGAGGGGGTTTTTCATTTTATTCCCCCCGCTTCAGATGAAGAGGGGCTGGGGGAGTTTGATGAAGTTCGCATCTTGAATTGCTATTGGTATATTACCCATCCGCTGGATGTTTCAATTTAAAATAAATCGCCGGTGGTTGTTCGCCGAAATGAAAATCTGCGAGCCAAGCAATACTGCTGAGTAATTCACCGGCTACAGTAACAACAGCGGGTTCTCCCTCTGCATCCATATCGCTCCGTTCCAGTATTTGAATTGCGTCCGCGCCATTGTGGGTGTTAGTAAAAAAACGGCCTGGTAAGATATCCGTTGGATTCGCTAGGTTAGTAAAAATTCCACTGCCTTGAATGAGGCCGTACTCCATCATGCCCTCATATTGCAGCTGACCAATGCGTAGCCTTGTCATACCGTGCGGTCTGCCTTCAACAAATGTTGCGTCGCATTGACAGAAGATGTTATTTCCTCTTCTTAAATAAAACCAACTGCCCTGGCCATGGGCTCGGCGATTGAGAATGTCACCCCGATAGGTTAAACATAAGCGTGACAAATTGGGCGCCGCGATGGTTGGCGAATCGGATAATCTTTCTCTAATACAATTGACCGAGCTTTGTAGCAATACCAGATGTTCATCTGTCATACGCATTTGCGGAGATGCTTCGCCCATATTATTGTAAGCATAATGGCTGACATGTCTAATGCGGCCTTCATCACAATTCATGATATGAACGCGTGCAATGGATGAAATATCTTGATCTTTCTGATTGAGCATCAAAAGTACTGCATGCTCGTCATTGGCTTGTAAAGTATCAAAGCCAATGCGATTCCAGCTATAGCATTGTGTTTCTTGGATCGGCGGAAGTTGTGTAAGCAAATGACTATCTTGCCCTAGGTAAGCCATAACATGTTTTTGTCCACTCTTACTCTGATAATCATATTGAATGCGCATGAGTTTCCCGTGATCAAATAATCCTCTTATGTGGGGAAATAAGGTTGATTGAGTATCAATGCTGCACCAATTATGAGGCCTTCCTTGAAGGCTGGGACCGGCAATGGTGATGCGTTCACGAAATAACATGGTATCGACATCCGTCCATGTTGCTTCACCTCTATCAAAACGGCCGACGGCTTGCGAATAATCAATGGCTTGTAGGTTGGATACAGTATTCACTTCATTTGACGGAGGAAATTGCCATTTGCCTTGTTGTGGTTGGTGATTTTGAAATGTACCTGTATAGGTATAGTTCGTTGTCGTAATAAGAGTGCCTGTTGTTGGTAGATGACTGGCAGAAAGCGTCCCCTTAAATTCACTGTTATCTTGATAACGGATATTGCCGTTGCCAATTAATTTTCCTTCCTTAAATGGACCGGTGAGAGTTCTTTGGGGTTCGCTATGATAAATAATGGTGCCGTCACCTTCTAATTCTAAGCAACGGTTAAAGATACCTTTTAGTGTTTTATTCGGTGTTGATAGGGTGGTGCTATCTTGAGGCGCTTCGCCTTCGGTTATTAAACCTCTATATGTTAATGTTAGGTCCTCTCTGCGAATGGTTGCAGGTTGGCTGAAATCTAAAATACCTTGATGATAACTAGCCTCAAGAGTAACTGGTCCTGAGATTTTTAGAACAGTGCCATCGATGACAATGGCGCCATTATGTAGGGTAACGCTACCTTCATAACGGAGGGTGGGATTTTTATGATTGATGACAACCCCGGCAGGATCAAGTTGGTTGTCATTAAAATTACCGACCAGTGTCACATTATCTTTTAATCGAATGGTGTGTCGACCATTGAGTGGACACTGCATTTTTTGGAGGGCAATGACAGTCACGGACTGACCCTGGAGTTGAATGGCAAAAGATTCATTGGGTTTCACTTCCTGCGTGACTTTTATTTCCCTAGGTTGTGGCGCTAGAAGCAAAATGGGGTGAGATTGTGGCGCAGCGGGCATTGCTATTGGCGTCTGCATAGTTTGTGTTGTTAGATCTTCTGTGGTCGACATCATGGTGCATTGCACGATTGGCAGTGGAGTTCTGATCAATTGCTGAAATAATGCTACGCTGCTGAGTCGAGTTTTATCTAACAGATTATAGGTTTCATCACTCGTAGTGTGCTTGGTTTCTGATAAGAAGAAGTCATTGTGTTGATAAAGCATCGTAGATATTTGCTCTTCTCCCATCTCTGGATAATTAGGTAAGCAAGTAGACATAGGATGTTCATCCATGGTCATGGCAGGGATAAATTGTGCTGTCAGTGTTTGACCGATCTTCACATGAGTGAGTGTGCCAGAGCCAATAATTTTTCCATACTGCATGCTGCCTTCAAAAGAAAAAACATCCTCTGTAAAACGGGCTTCAGTATCACGCGCTTTACCCGATTTGAAATTGCCCTGGTAGTGGAATATTTGGATAGTGCCTTGTGCTTGTCGACGTAACCACCATTCTCCTGAATCTTCGGCTAATCCGTTTATTAAATTGCCACAGTAATGTTTGTGCAATTGCTGTGGGTTTGGTTTTTGATGGCCGGCCGCTTGAAAAGGAATGCAGGATAGCAGTGCTGCATCTTCTGATGTTATTTGTAGCTCCGCTGGAACATCAGGAATTGCAGTCATTCGGTATAGTGTTAGGGTTTCAATCTTTGATGCTTGGGTGCTTGAGGTATCTATTTTTCCAACGCCGTAGTGTGTCACTTCATTACGTTCTAATTTTAAAATAGCACCTTGTGGATCTTGTAATTTTGCAACGCAATTTTGATGAATCTGCATAGAACAGAAAAAACCGTAAGTGACAGAATGATCTGCTTGAGCGGTATCAGATACCACCAGTAATATTTTTTTCTGTTGTCCGCTTAAATAAAAATTTTGTATTTTAGTCGATCTTGTGTGCGTGAGCTGAACCAATTGACCACGCTTAAAATGGGCGATGTATTGAATACCTTGATGGGTTAATTCACATATACCGCTGGGTTCTAATGCCATAGTGAATGGCCCAGTAATTTGTATTTCTGGTGGATTAAATAGAATGCTGCGAGCAGTCCAGCTAGGGTTTCCCGCGAGTGCATTACTGGTGCTGATGAGTTGAATGCTGGATGGAAACTCTATTACATCCGTTGTAAGTTTAAAAAACCAAGTACCTGTATTGGCCTCGAGGTTTTTTTTAACGGAACCAACAAAAGAGTCTCCGTTCGAAAACAGAATTGTGGCTTCGCCGGTTAATTGACCTTTGCTAA
>JAHFSE010000194.1 GCA_023265895.1 Gammaproteobacteria bacterium | reverse complement strand
GAGAATCGAAAACAGATATTTCATTTCTACATTGTCTTATACAGAAGTAGAAAAGATTGCTCGAGGGATTCGAAGCCATTGGCAGATTGAAAATAATCTTCATTGGGTGCTGGATGTCGCCTTTCGAGAGGATGAATCACGCATTCGAAACGATATAACTGCACAGAACTTTGCATGGTTTCGTAAGATGGCCTTAGGATTGGTGGCTAAAGACACCTCTAAGATGTCAAATCGTCGTAAAATGATAAGAAACATGGTGGAACCACACCATATAATTGAAGGAATAATGTCATGAAAAGAATTTTAATAATATTAATTGGATTAACCTTTGGAAGCTATGCAGCTACTGAAGAAAAAGAAGACGTAAGCAGTAGGCCATTGACCCCTTCTGTTACTTTAGAACAAGCATACAGCACGCTTATAGAAGAAAGAATAGATAGAATCTCTTTTATGTATGAAAAACCACATGTAAAAAAAAGATTCAAATGGAAAATGATGTCAACAATTAGGGACTGCGATATTGGCATCATTACTAATCTGGAAAACGTAACTATTTACGAAAAACAATTAAAATTATTAATAGAGGTAGCATCTAATCGTATTTTATCTGATACACAGTATTTTTTAGACAAAATAAAAAGTAAAAAAGGAACTTATTGTCCTATTGCACCTGCTGGCATAGTGGATATTTATTCAATCGAACTTGAGGATTTTTCATCATCAAATCCATTTTTCAATCTCACACTTGAGCAATTAAATTTCATACCAATTTCTACCTTTTACAAAATGATGCTTAATCCAGAATGTGATGTACGAAAATTATACAATCATCTTTCGTTAACCAAAAACGAAACGAATAAAGAAAGATTTAAGAATCAATTAAATAATGAAATACGTACAGTTAAGCACGTTTATTACGATAGGCAATTAAAGGCGCTCTATAAAGCGGCGAATACAAAATTATTATCAGGTGAAGAATTAAATTATTTATTTTTACTGATTAAAAAGAATTACTTTGAAGACCTTGAATATCATTATGACTTTATTTATACACCTTTAGAAATAGAAGACCTTTCATAAAAAGTGTTATTCCAAGTCTTGGCTTGGAGTTTTCGACAAAGAAGGATGCGATAAGAGAGGTGGTCGTGATGCAACAACTGGTGGGGTCGGTGAGGGTTCTTCTCCTAAACTTATTCTTAACTCGTCTAAAGGACTACGTATAGTGCGAGTTGAAGCCCTACTAACAGGAGCTTGTCCGCTTGCACCTCCTGTCGCACTAACAGATGCTAAAGGAGGAGTAACTGCAGCTCCACCTCGGATTACTGGTTCGCCTGATAAACCTGAAGAAGGCCCAACAGGTAAGGTAGGAGCTACAATGGGCACATCTCCTAAACGAAGTCGATTTCCTGTCGGTTCCTTAAATGCTCTTAAAATTCCTGTGCCAATTGCACCTGATATAGAACGGGTTCCTAAAGCATTAATGGCCGTTTGAGCTCGATAAGCTCTTAATTCTGCGTCAGCCTTGGCTTTTTGACGAGCTTCCCTGACAGCTCTATCCCCAGCTCCACCGCCCATTCCTTCAGCCATATCTTTGGAAGCAGCTGAGCCTCCCTTTGAAAAAAGCCCTAGACGTTGTTTGCGGATATTCATTTATTTAAAACCTTATTAAAGATTTAGATACTCTATTATAACAAAAATTTTAAAAAATTAAAACAAATTGTTGTCATTCTTCTAATTTTCTTTATAATGTGATTTTTAATCAAAGGAGTACATCTGCGTGATTTATTAAATGAAATTGGAAAAGCCGTAAAACTTTTCCAATCCATCTATGAATTAATTAGGGCAATCGAAGAATTCTTTAATTAATTCATTATCATCAACTTTAATCAGAATAGAAAACTTTTATACTTTGAATTCTGTTCTGATCACTTACATCATATGAGATTACGAAAGGAGGTGCTCTCATATGATAGACTTTTTAAATAAGTCAAAATTATGATTAATTTAAAATTTATCATAACTTTTACTCACTAAAATCTCCTGTAATTTTCTTTTAAATTACAGAAAGGTATGTAATGTATAAACAATACAAAAATAAATTACAAGTTCAAAGATCACGTGAATTTAAAACTGTAAGAAAATCATCAAATGGCTTAAAATACTTCAATGATTTCTAAAAACAAATTAGATGCGTTTACCGTGATTGTCAACCATTTATTTCACTTCCACCGCATTAGGATGTATCACATATTTACGGCTTGGTCTATTCGCCTCTTGTTTAGCGAATGCCATCGGTGATTTCTTAAGTGCAGTGCGGGTTTCTTGGAACCAAGGGGCTTTAACTTGAGGTGTTAATAAATGCTCTTCAAGCTTTTGCATGCCTTTGGGTGAGGTGTATTTTTTAATAGCACGAGCTTTGAAGAGATTCTTTTTAAAACGTTTCCACCAATTTAAGGTCGGTGTTTTCGCGTAATTGGCTACTGGGTTAAAATCTGCTGTTTTCATGTTATTTCGAGCAGCTAATTCTTCAATCATATTAAATGATTTGTCTAAAGCTTTTTTGGTATCGGGTGTAATACCCATCCAAAATATCTTAGCGTCTTCTTTAGGAAGAGTTTTATATTTCTTATAAAGATTTATAACATTCGTATCTTGCCCTTCAGTACCGAGTACAGTAAGTAAGTTATCAGAAACGGCATTTGCTTTTTCTCCTGCAATTCCTTTTATAAACTTTAAAGTCCTTGACCCTTTGCCGAAATCGCTCAATAAGCTTTCTACAGCTTGTTCAGGGGTCTTCGGTTCGTTTTTACTACCAATAAAAGAGCCGACCATCTTCTTACGTTTTTGCCAGAAAGAATTCTCGGCATCGGCTTTTCGCAAATCTTTACTTAACTGAGGGTTGGTCTCTTCTAAACCACCATGTAATAGGTCTTCTTTCAATACCTTTGATTCGCTAGCATGAGCATGTTGCTTAGATGACGGTAAGCCATGGTAATTCCCAAGAGAAGCATTTTCACGTGCTAATTCGCGAATCTGATAGGGATTCTTAGCTGCATTGATCTCTGTACGATTATTTCTGAGTGAATTAAAGAATTTATTAGCTTCTGCTTTGGCTTCTGCACTTGACTTCGGATCATATAAAACACCTTTATGATGCTCGAAATTCTCACTAAAAGCAGCTCGTGTTTCTGGGGTGAGAATTTTTGATAAGGCAGAATCACCATTCAATATATCTTCAGGTGATAAATCTTTAATGGTTTTTGCCCTTGAACCTGGGGCAGTTAAGGCACCTTTTTCGGGTTCAAATGACTTTTGAAAGAGTTTCGAAACAACATCGTATTCAAGTTTTTCAAAGTTCGTACCTTCTTTAACATTTAATAGCCTTAGAAAATCTTTACCTTGAGGTGATTTTAAATAATAATTCTTTTCCAGAACATTTTCTTTTGAATGTAAGGGCTTTAGCCATGTATCCATCACTGGTTCTAGATCGATCGGCTGTGATTTTACCAATGCTTCATCGATGGGGGTATATTCTTTCTTAAAGTGTTGGCTTTTTGATTTTGCATATCCTTTGGCGATATCTTGAACTTCTTGGCCGAATTTCTGTGGTGTTACTTCTTGGACTGGTAGGTTATCTTCAACAAACATTGAAGTTTGAGGTTTATTCTTATGAAATACTTTGTTGCCAGCATTTTTAATCAATGACTTCTGAATTTCTGGGTCTTGAATAGCATAATTTTTCACCCATTCAGAATAAAGCTTAGCTGGTTTGGTTGCCAAATAATTCACAGGTATATTTGTACCTATTCCCAAAGCGGCTGCCAATGCTGGATGAGCATCATTCTCTACTGCCAAATGAGATACGGCAGCACCAGGAACCATTTTAGCAAGGGCTCCAGGGCTTTCATCTGCTAATGCATGGCCAGTGGCCTTTACCCATTTAGGAGTGCCTTTTGCAGCTGCTTTAGCGGCATGAGGAGCGACGGCTTCGAGAGCGTGACCGATTGCCTTACCTGCTTTGCCTATGCCACCAGGCGTTAACACAGACATTATTGTAGAGGCCAACCGTTCTTGAGGATTCTTTGGTGCCCAATCTGCTGGTAATTGCTCTTGAAGCTTTCCTATCGGAGAGACCCAGTTTTCCATTGATCTGTCCTTGAGCGCACGTGCAGTATTGATAGGAAGCATTCCTAATTCAGCGGCTCCTCCTAATAAAGAAGGGCCCACGGCGTGAGCAGTCAGTTTAGCACCACGTTTAATGACATCGGCGCCAGGCATTCTTCCCATACCACCCAATGTTCTAGGTGCTTCGTTGGGAGACTGTTGTTCTTCTGCATCGCGTCTGGCAAGTTCTGTTCGGGCAGCGTCTGCCATGTCACGACGAGCTAATTCGGCTCTGGCGGCTTCTTGAAGACTCATTGTGGCCCCGCTATTGCTTGCAATTCCTCACGACTCATTTTGGTTAAATCAACGTCTGGTTGACCCTCAGAAGGAGGTGGAGCAGCTTTGGAAGACCCCATCTTTTGGTTATAATGAGCTGCATGACTTTTTAATTCTTCCGTATCTTTCATGGCTTCGGCTATTTCTTCAGGAGTTGCTCCACTTAAGCGCAACATATTCAACTCTTCTTCGGAGCCTTGAATTTGATGTTTCAAATCATCTTGTGAAGATTCCAAGTTTGCGGCTTTTGAAAGGCGAGGATTTAACTTAGCTGCTTGAATACTCTTCAAACCGTGAACAGTTTGACGTCCAGAATTGATTGCACTGACACCAAGCGCATATTTATCGCTTGCTGTACCAGCTTTTTGCAAGGGTTCTAGGTCTTTAGTAAAAGTATCTAACAAACCTTGTCCAATCGGCATTTTCCTATTAATCCATGCATTCGGATCAGCTGCCCAGCCTTTCCAATAACCGCTCTCTGCTTGCTGTGATTTCTCACCAGCATCAATCAGAAGATCAGCTGCGTTCTTTCGGTCTTTGATAGCCTTCATGAGGCCGTGGATATGCTTATTATCATCGGTTGTACGAGGGCCGATAACTTTGCCTTCTTGGTCATATAAATAACGTTTTGAAGATAATCCTGTCTCTGTCTTCTGTTCTGAAGCTGCTTTATAAGCCTCGGCTTTCAGCATAGCTGCTTGAGCAGCTGTTCCTGAATGAGCTTCCATCGCTTTATTATGACGGGAAGTTTCTTCATGGCCCATGCGATGCATCTGATATTCAGCCAATAGATTCTGCTGTTTTAAGCGTGAATCCGTAATTGCACCCAAAAGGTTGGCTTGGCGTACTTTATTAACATTATTGCTTTCATGAGCTGCTTCGTGAGCTTGATAACCTTCTTTTATGCCTTTTCCTAGAGCTTCAAGAGGTCGTCCAGTCTCGTTTGCAAGCAGATTAGCACCCAAATGACTCATGTAAGCCCCAACAGGACTTGAGCGGGAATCATGACCGAAATTATGCGCTAATCGTTTACCAGCTATCATTTCTGGAGAATTCATGGAAGGCAATTGAGCATCAGAAAGCTCATAAGGACTCCCTGGGCCTCCAGCTGCTAGTTTTCTAACAGCGCCTCCATTTTTATAAGTGCGACCACCAGTTTTTTGGGGACGTGGTGCCATAGGTGCAAAAGCAGCGTTTAAAGCTCCAGCGGCTACCGTAGTAGCGTTTGTAGGCGGTATTTGGGGATAAGGGATATGCTGTTGTACATTAGATGCTAATTGAGGTTGTCCTGCCACTAACGATGCAAATTCACGTGCCATTCGTTGTGGATGTTCGATTTCTTCTTGAAATCTTCTTTGACCTTCACTCAATTCACGTTGTTCTTGTGTTTGGTGACGATTTGCTTCTTCTCGTAAAGCATCGGCCATTGCAATCTCTTGAGAAGTGCTCTTGCCAGCCGTATCTAAACGTGCATTTGCCATACCGATATGACCTGCACGATCTTGAGCTGCCATTTGACCAGCTACTTCAGCATGTCGAGCTGCCGTATTGGTGTGCTCACTTGCACCTCGCATAGCTGATTCGGCACCAGCATGTTTAAATTCACTTTGCTGACGCTTAAGATTAAGTCGAAAATCTCTTGCGACACGTTCCATATGTTTTTTATACGCTGGTGACCCAAAGGTACCATTGGCGATCGCTTGACCTGTTAAAGTCGGCTGAATCTTCTCAAACCATGTTTTATCAGCTTCTTTTTCCATAGCTTTAAAGCGATTTTCAGCATACGGATTATAAAATTTCTTCTGTAATTCTTGCGGATTATCAAGGTAACCTTTTAATAAATCACGTGCTTTATGATGGCTTCTAATCCCTGACGCTGCATCTAATTCTTGCTTGGAAAGCTCAACTTCATCCGAACCTTGACGTCTTGCTAATTCATTTAATAAACGTGTGTTAGCTTGTCTATGATATTTATTAAATTCAGCAATTGTCGGTTCGCTATAAGGTGTATAAGGCATGCTAAATGCCTCAACACCTCGTCTAAGTGCTTTTCGTTGAGCTTCTTGTTGGAAAAGGGGTGCCCCTGAATAAGCAGTTAAATCAGCATTCGCAAATTTCTTAGCCATTTACAAAGCTCCTTTCATATAATGAAATGGGTCTTTGGCAGGAGGTGGTAAACCTAAACCATTCCGACTCTTATCTTTACGAAGATTTTTAACCATTGTTTTGAGTGCTTTTGAACCTTTTGCAATCGAACCTTTGCCTAATAAAGTCACAGAAATGGGATCAAAGCCGAATTCATCATTAGAAAGCATCACTTCCGTTGGTTTGGCATGTCTTTCGTAATGTTGTTCTAATTTTTGCATTAAGGCTGGGTGAGCATTTTTCTTAAGACGTTGTTCAACTCTTTTGAGGACTTCCGCACCTCGTTCTGACGAACCATTTCCAAAATGAGCTGTACTAGTGGCGTCAATAATATAACTGTCAGCAGGTATATGAGTACGTATGTCATCAGCTTGGCCGTCTCCTGGCCCTTTTATGATAGAGCCCTCTTTATACGAATGGGTTACATGACCGCCTTCTGCATATTTATCAGGCTTCATTTCTTCTGTTAAAAACATCGGCTCTGTATAACGACCACGTTTTCTATCTTCTGCAGTCGGCATATAAGCTGGATTTTTTACACGATGATATTTTTTGGCATTCAAAGGGTCATAAAAACCTACTCTTTGCAAATGCTGCTCATGTTCTCTTTTCTTATCGTTCTGCTTTGCTTCTTGCTCACGTTCCAATCTTTTCTGTCCGATAAAGGACAGTGCGGATGTTCCTGCAATAACAGCTGGTAGAAACGCTTTATGGCCCATCATATCGCCAATTTTATCTAGGAATCCTCCCCCAGCTGGAGCTGCTGCGCCAGGAATGGCAGCTGGTGCACTTTGACTTGCAGCGGCCATATTACCAGCAGCAGAAGGAGCAGCCATAGCTGCAGGGCCTCCCCATAGACCAGTAAAGCCAGCACCGTTGTTTAAGAAAGCCCCTAGGCCACTCCCTGCTTGAGGACTGAGAGCGCCCAGCTTACCTATTAAACCTTGTGTAGCTCCAGGCATCATACCTGCAGCACCTTGGATACCACCGACTAATGCAGCGTTTTTAGCACCGCTCCATAATGAATTCATAGGTGTATTGCCTGTTGCCCAATGAGCAGCAGCATTGCCTATTCCAGCCCCTGCTGGGCCTCCTAGCATGCCACCTACGATCGTTCCTGCAATGCGAAGTCCTTCCGTACCTATCTTGGTACCAGTAATGCTATTAATCGCCCTAAAAGGTGCTGAAACAACATTTTGAACCGCGCTCGCTACTCCACCAAAAGCTAATAACCCAGTTTCAGGATTAATATTGGGCTCACCTCCGCGAAGATCAAGCAGTAGAAAAACGAGATTTTTAGGCAACCATGCCATTTTGGTGTCGCCACCTTCACCTGTTTCTTCGATCTTTTCGATTCCTTCGGTATGCTCGGCAGGCGTTTCTCGATAGGGTAAAGAAGCACTCTTTGCTACTTTATAAGATTCTTCTATATCAGGGCTTAATTTGCCATCATCTGCTAAATCTGAAAAAACTGCCTCGATAACTTGACGAACTTCAGGTTTATCTATGATTCCTTCAAGTTTAGAATACTCTCTTATACCTGTGGTCTCATCAATTGAAGGGCCACCTTGCATATTGTCCAAGCCTTCTAATTCTTCGTTCATCATATGACAAAGGGTCAAATCAGGGTGTTCGGCTTCCAATTTCTCAACCCAAGGAGGCGGAGGCGGCAGATTCTGCATCTGCTTAGAGATTTGGTTTTCTACACTGCGTGCCATCGGCATCACCTATTTTAAAGCATGTCATAATCGGCTTGAGAGGGGCCTCCAGCTGGAGCGGGCAGCATTTGCTGTTGTGGCATCATCTTTTGTCTTAACCTGTCCATGGCGGACATAGCCCCTGTTTGAGCACCCTGTCTAAGAGCTGCACGAGGGTCGGCACCCATAGCCATTGCTCCACCAGCAGCGCCTACTCCATGAGCCACAGGGTTATCAAAGTTACTTGCTCCTGTTGCTAAGGCGTGTCCCATAGATGCAGAGGGTGATAAACCAGCTTCTCTACCTTGCAGACCAGCAGCGGCAGATTGACCTGCTATTGAGCCGAATCTGGAAGCTGCAGGGCCACCGTAACCAGCCAATTTATTCGCGCCAGCTTGACCTGCTTGACCTGCGAATTGACCTGCCATGGTGCCTAAATCGCCATATTTACCACCAAGATGTTGTGTTAACTTTTCAGTTGCCATCGGCATTAGATGTTGAGCAGCAGAACCAGCAAAACCAGCAATGGAAGGAGCAGCTTTTTTGGCATAATCAATTGCTTTGCTACCAAACCCTTTAATCGCGTTTCCAGCACTTCCAAGCATTCCACTTAAAGACCAGTATTCAGGTAAGCCGTCATGAGGGTTGCGTGTAGCGTGACCAGCCATATAATTGAAGAGGTGATGGGTATGAGGGCCTATTTTGGCTATTTCTCTGTCACCATGACGTCCATCCATAGCTAATTGATGTAATTGATGACCTGTTTCTTGGTCTTCAACGTGTCCGCCAGTAGCTAAATGCTGTTTAAAGTGATGATGAATATTGTCTCTGACATGTGGATTTTTAATCAATTCTTCGAGATGGGGGTAAATTCGCTCACCACTTCGACGGTCAACCATTTTTTTACCCTGAAGATGATCTAAGTGATCTAATTCATGAATATTGAAATGTGCATCAATCATTGAGCCCGTCTTATGTCGACCGCTCACTTGTCCACCATGAGAATAACCATTTGGAGGCCCTTGTCCGTCAGGATTCTGATTAGCAGACGCTGGAGGTGCAGGAGGAGGCCCATAGGGTGATGAACTAGGGGATGATGGAGGTGGCGCTTGCATGGGCGGTGCCTGCATAGGAGCCTGCATCTGGTTAGGTGCTGGAGCTGTTGGATACTGATACATAAAAATCTCCTAAAATATATATAAAATTTTAACTATAATTCAACAAAATTACTACTTAAATCATTTAGACTCATACTGAATCCAGCATAATATCTACAAAATAGGCTCCCCATTTGCGCCAATCTTCATCTTTTGGATACGTACTCTTTGTCGGAATGGGAATATTGTCTAAAGAATTCATATTAATAAGCTGAGTCACTGTTTCTCGCCAATTTTTGACCCCATCAGGATTTGGAAACTCTAAGTTAGGTAAATCCTGTCGAATCTGGGAAAACCAGTCATCAAATGAAATCTTGATCGGCAATACAACATCAGCCATTATTTTCTCTCATTCCCAATTGTGTAATTTAACAATGTTTTGCCAGCCTGATAAAATCCACCAGCAGAATTGCTTTCGAAACGAAGACTAACGATGGCTCCTTGAGCATTAATATTATCGATAAAAGGAGCGTTTTGAGCTATAATGAACGGCCCGTAGGTAATAGCATTCTGGTCATTCGGATACATCAAGGATATAATGCTAACGAGCATATTGCTGGATGGAACAGCTGTGTTTTGAGCAAAATCAGGTTCAATTCGTCTAACCCAAATCATATTGTTGTTATCTGGATTGTTTGAGAATAAATCGATTAAATGGGTTTGAAAGAATGATTGGATAGGATAGGAACGATCATCGATAACTTTATCCAACTTTACTTCATGTTTCCAAATGGGATAGGACGTAACAGGGCCTAAATTCCTAGTTTTGGTAATAATAGATAAATTATCTGCCATAACTGGATTAGAAGAGGTTACGGGTATAATAGCTGCCGAACGATTTATTGCCGTATCATACCAAATTTCATATCTGATATTGTGAATAACAGCTCTATCAGGAACTATTGAATCTCCACTTGCATAACACCACCAAAGTTCATCATAACGAGGGTTTGCAAAGGCAAAAATAAGACCTCTATAATCATAATTTAACGTATTAAAGAAGTATTCTTGGTTCATTTCATTGTTTAGCTTAGAAACAATACCTGTGAACTGAAAGAATTGATTTTGTCCAACCCAGTAAAAAACCTGGTTATATTCAATTATACTATTTGCAGAGAGTATACTGATGTTATTTTGAATAATTTGTGTAGTAAAGGTAGCTATCGCATTAACCGTTACATAGTTAGCCCTAATCAGGCTATTTAAAGACCATATAAGAACAGAAGGAGCATTCTGACCTAAAGCCGTTACATTGCTTCCTCTGGCAGACATAACACGCACAATCTTATTATTTGTGACTACCTTTGTATAAAGAGGATTGATAGCTGTCATGCTACCAGCAGCTGTGGGAAATATAATAGAACCAGGAACCGACCATATCAAAGTGCCATTATTGCCCCAACCAATTAGGATTGGCGATATGAATACAATACCACCGCTGATTTGAAGAGGCGTTGTCGTGGCAGTATAAGGAGGGTCTATTCCATCAGTACCAGTACCAGTACTTAAAAAGATAGATTGTAAAACTTGTGTCTGATTCGCTGGGTAGATTGCATTTCCCCAAAACACAGTCGTATTCACCGTATTAGAGATGTCTAAGGCATTTTGCCCTGCATGAGCGATGATATATTGTACTGTGGGGGCTGGATCAGATGCTAAATCTTCACCTGAAAATAAATCCATCGTCCATGTGTTGTTAGGATTTGGAATAAAATTAGAAGTTGGTGTTCGATCTATTTCAGTGCCGATAGAGGTTATATTTTGGTTATAATTAGCAAAAGCAATTGTCGATGGTCTGCCATAATATAAATCAATCGTATTACCTGTTTGGGAGATCGAATACAATGAATTGGTTATTTCTAAACCACCTCGATCAATCAGGACATATCCGCCCATTTTGCGAGGTTTTCCCTTATAAAATCGAACCCATTGACCATCTATATAGTTCGGTGAATCATAAGGTGTACCATCTCTTTGTATGCCAGGCTGAGAAATCAAAGGAATGATGATACTTTTCATCAGAAACCACCGATCTCAACAACTGTAATCGAAGAAGGAATGCCACCTGTTGAATCTGTAGTTCTATTTAAAAACGCACTTCCAGAAGATGTGGCTGCATTTATTGAATATGTACGATTGACTTGAGTAACGGGCCCTTGATCAAGATAAACAATAGAGAAATTTTGAGGAATATTACCTACACTTGTAGGAGGCGCTGCCACAAGGGCTGATGCATTAGCAGAACTACCCGCTGTTCCTTGATAAATAGGAGTTGCTGCTCCTCCCCCTATTGATAACATCAAATCTAGTTGAAGAATTACAGAAGAGGCAGAAAAAGAAAAACCAGACTGAAGAATGAAAAAAATCTTACTATTTGTAGATGTTGGTGTGATCGAGATCGTTAAAGGAGTAACAGGTGTAAAAGTATTACCAGTAACAGTAAAGACATCGGTAACAACAGTTTGCAAAATCTGTAGAATACTCAATCCAGCCCAAGCAGGTATAAAACCACCTCCTTGAGTTCGAGTTATGAATCCAGCACCTGGTTTAGCAGCAACTGCGAGTCTTGAGCTTGTATTCGGAGCACTTCCATAAATCGTATCTCCTAATGTTGTGATTGGAGATAGATTATTAAAGGCTGCTGGCGCATTGGCAGCATTTGTGCCACCGCTCGCAATAGCTAAAGGTGTTGAAAGAACCAGTCCAGCTGTTGAAAAAACAGCTCTATCAATAGAATTAATGGCTATATTGACAGTGGCTGTGGTTGGTGTTGTGCCAGTTCCGTAGATACCAGCACCCGTTGGAGGATTTGTATAGCCTATTGCTGGATTGAAACTAGAAAAATTCAAACATGGCAGTGCAGCAGATGAATTGGCAATATTTAAAGTCAGACCACGAGGGCCCATTCCTAGAATTGAATTCGTTCCATCAGTCATCCCAACAACTGGGCCTGCTGGTTGGAAAAAGCCGCCATCAAATGGAAAAGTAATCGATGGTATAAGAATCGTACCTACATTAAAGATTCCTTGGCCTTGTGCAGCTACGCCATTACCTTTTAATTGGAGTACTTCATTGCCTGAAACAGTTAAGCCAAGAATGCCAGGTGTTCCAGGTAAATTAGTTGCTTGAGCTAAATAAATACCAGTTGATTGGTCATTTAAAAATTTGATAGAGGGATCAGATTGCGAACCGTTTTGGAAAAGAATACTGGTTCCAGGTGTTAAAATCGTAGGTGTATTCCAAAGGCCAGTACTATCCATCCCTATTGTTAAGCGTTCATCTGGGGGAATAATGATGGCATTGCCAGGAGGATCGCCAGCGCGAACCATGCTTACAACATAGGCACCAGTCGTATTATTGAAGATATACCAAATATCTCCATTAACAACTGGGAATTCAACCAAAATATCTTCGGTTAAAGTACCTATAAATGTAAGTAAGTTAAGATTAGCTTCTGCATTTGTTAAAACTCGTACTCCAGCAGTCACTGGAACAGTTATATTAACTTCATCTTGTTGTAGAGTCTGAATTACTTGCTCG
>JAHFSE010000064.1:9404-13079 GCA_023265895.1 Gammaproteobacteria bacterium | reverse complement strand
TATCCAAGCCATATTAACACAGTTATGGGGGATCCACTCAGTCGTCGTACGGCTCATGCTTTAGAGGAGCGAGCACCGTTTGATTTGATTTACAGTTTAGAATCAAATGATTTTCTATCAGATGCACAGTTGTTAGAAACCCTGGCATTGGTAAGAACGCACTTAGTGGATAATGGAACTTTTATTTTTTCTTTGAAGGATGCGCGTTTTTACGATCGTTGGTGGTGTGAATTATTATGGGGTTGGCGCTATGTTTCACGCACACTGGAAGATGGTAAGCGTCTTTGTTCTGAGGCTCAATTCAATATTAAGGAAATGTTAATGTCAGAGGGCCGCTCATCTTGTTTATTTGTGTGCAAAAAACGATAAATTGTTAAAAAATTTAAATAACTTCCTGATTTTTCGTCAGTAATTAGCTATACCTAACAGACAAGTGCCTTGGACAAAGGGATATTTTGTATTGTGACCTGGTTAGCGCGATGCTGGTATTTGACCTTTTTTTTATTGGTTAGCATGGATGCTATGGCCAACCCTTTTGCTGTGCTGAGTATCTCAAATGAACCTTTCACCATTTTAGTCATCGGATGTTTATTCCTTGGTTTTTGTTTTGGTTGCGTCTTTGTCTGCACTTTGTATCCGTTCATCCGTAGAAAAAAATCTGTTCATACTGCTAATGCAGATGCTCAAGATAATGGGTATTTATCTCTACTTTCTCATGAATTAAAAACACCCATGAATGCTATTCTTGGATTTGCGCAATTAATGGATATTGAGGGTTTATCTGAGCAGCAAAAAGAAAATAGGGCAAAAATTCTCTCTGCTTCAAAAGATATGACGCACATTATTAATCAATTACTCACTTATCTGGAAATACAAGCCAAAGTTATTAAGGTTCACCCTATCAATATTCATTTACGCCCCTCACTCATCACTTTATTAAATCAAGCACAAAGAGTTTGTGAGAATAAAGGCGTAAAATTTATGAGTCATCTTGGAAAAGAAATGCCCAATTTTATTTTTCAAGATGGAGAAAAATTATTTTCTATTTTGACCCATTTGTTGGGTAATGCCATTAAATATACCGATAAAGGTACAGTTCAATTTTCAGCAGAAAGTAAAAATAATACCTTATTATTTCATATTGTAGATTCTGGTGCTGGTATTTCTGCAAGTATGCAGCAAGCGATGTTTAAACCTTTTAAGCAGGCTGAGCATTATGATGATCGTCGCTATGGTGGTTTGGGTCTGGGTTTATTTTTAAGTAATGCATTGAGCACCTTATTAAAGGGGCAGCTGACCTATAAAAATATTGATTCTGGTGGCAGTGAATTTATTTTAACTGTTCCATTACAGCGTGCAACCGAGGGTGATCTTATAGAATTAGATTGGATACCCTGGGTTGAATCGGACGCGTTTTTTTTTGCCCAAAAATCTCAATATAACCAAGGTAATTTATTGAGTGGTGAGCTCAGCACTGAACAACCCGTGGCTCTTGCAGTGCCAAATATTAAAAATGAAGCATTACCTCATAAAATACCGTTAACGATACATAAAAAGAAAAGTGATGTGATGGTGCTTATTATTGATGATAATCGAACCAGTGGATCGATTACTTGTAAAATGGTTTTGAAATTAGGCTATCGATGTAAAGTCTTGTCAAGTTCTAGAGCAGCATTACGCAGGTTGCAAAAATATCCTTATGATTTAATTTTTATGGACTGTCAAATGCCATTTATGAATGGATTTAGTTTAACTGCTCAGCTGCGGCAGCTCGATAATCAAAATAGAGAGATACCCATTATTGCGTTGACTGCTGATTCATCAATAACGGATAAGCAAAAATGTCTTGCTGCGGGTATGAATGATTATCTGAGTAAGCCTAGCCGTTTTCAGTTGATTGAAAAAATGTTAACGCGTTGGTTACCTATAGCGCCAGAATTTCAGTTATCAAAAGAATTACCGATTGAAGTGGATGAAATTAAAAAATTCAATCGTGATGTTGTTTAATGTGGCGTCGTTAAAAAACTTTGCAAAGCTTGATAGAGAAAATAAGCATCCTTTTGTCCCGCAGTTTCTCGAACGGAATGCATTCCCCATTGTGGTACGCCAACATCTAAAGTTTTAATACTGGATTGGCTGGCTGTAATAGGTCCAATGGTGCTACCACAGGCAAGATCATTGCGCATTACAAAGGATTGCAAAGGAATTTCCTGTGATGCGCATAGCCAGCGAAAAAATGCGCTGGTTTCGCTGTTGGTTGCATATCGTTGATTGGCATTAAATTTAATGACAGGGCCTTGATTCAAGAATATTCGATGTTGTAGATCATGTTTTTCTAAATAATTAGGGTGTGTCGCATGGGCGTTATCGACGGAAATCATCCAAGATTTTGCTAAACTGCGTTCATATTTTTCGGTAGATTCACAAATTCGTTGTAGAACAGAATTTAAAAATTGTCCGTGAGCACCACAGTAAGATTGACTGCCGACTTCTTCGTGATCATAACAAGCTAATAAACAAGGCAGTGTCTGTGTAGAATCTAACAAGCTCATGAGACCGATATAGCAACTGAGTAAATTATCTAATCGCGCACTGGTGATAAATTCATTTTTTAAACCAACCAAAGCGGGTGGTTGTGTGTCATAAAAAAATAATTCATAGTCCAAAATATCAACGCCATCATAGTCAGCTTGTTTTTGTAGCTGTTGTTGAAGGATGGTTTTAAATTGCAGTTGTTTTTGTTGCGTGGTTTGTTGCAGCAACACGGGGAATAAGTGGTGCTGTGTTTGTATCGCGCCTTGGGTATTTGCTTCACGATCTAAATGAATTGCCAAACTTGGGAGAATTGCAATGGGTGCTTCAAAATCAATGAGGCAGGATTGAATTTGATTGCGTGCATTTAAATAATGAACCCGTCCTGCAATGGATAAATCGCGATCAAACCAAGGATGGAGCAACGCACCACCATACACTTCGACGCCCAGCTGTAAATAACCTAGTTCATAACGTTCTGCATGGGGTTTTATTTTCAAGCAAGGGCTGTCAGTATGAGCGCCAATAATACGAAAACCTGTTTGTGAAAAATCCGCTGAGCTGAGTGAAAAAGCGATAATAGAAGAATCATTTCGTGTGACAAAATAACGACCTTGAGGTTGTAAAGACCAGCTGCTACTTTCATCTAGCGCTTGATAGCCTGATTGTTTAAGTGCCATTGCTAGCGTACGTACCGCATGAAATGAGGTGGGGGATGCATGTAGAAAATTTAATAATCCCTCGGTAAATTGTTCAGCATTCATGATGACAGGCCTATGAAAGTTCGGGAATATATTCTGGTGTTTTGGAATAACGATCAGCTAATTGCTGATAGATCTGCTCAGTCACTTGTGTGTGCTGCAAATCAATTGTCACTAAAATTTCGGCAAGATGTTCATTATCTTCACGTCCTTGCCAAATTTTTAAATAACTTCCGTTTTTATAACCGTGATCTTGGCGAAATCGGTTCAAAACATTTTTGCCAACATAGTGCCGATAAAGATCGGTTAAGCTGAGATTGGCTTGCTGAATTAAACGATAAAAAAGATCTAAGGGAAATCCTTGGGTGGTTAAACAGGTTTGAGTAAAACTTTCTAAGCTTTCACGCAATTGTTCCAGTGGGATCGGTTGAAATCCCATATT
>JAHFSE010000064.1:0-9394 GCA_023265895.1 Gammaproteobacteria bacterium | reverse complement strand
ATTATGTACTTGCTCATAGCGCTCATGAAGATGTTGGCTGAGTGCTGAATGATCTTCGATGGTTTGTAATAAGTGACTTAAACCAAAATGCCAAATATCAATTAATTCTAAATGGACTTGTGCCCAATGTGGTTCTTGTTTTTTCCACCATTTCCAGCTCAAATGATCCATTAGTTCCGCGCATTCTGTCCAAATAGCGCGGTACCATAAAAAACTTTGTTGACGCCATTGTGGATGAACATGAATATTCATCGATTCTTGTAATTCTAACATTTGATTGAAATAGGTCAAATAAGCGGTGGTATCAGTGGCTTTAACTTCAGTCACCATAAAAATCATCTCCCTTAAGATGGATGAGTATCCTGAGCATCATCGGGTGTAGATCGAGTATTTAAACTGGATTCTGCCCATTCCTCACGTGTAGTCGGGCGGCGTTGTTTTTTTAGAAAAGGAATTCGATCAGTCAAGCCTTCAATATTTTCCATCACATGTACGACGGAATTAAAATCTTTTTGCATGTGTGTCATGGCATTCGACATATGTTCAATATGATGATTCATATTTTTCATTTGTTCGCTTAATTGCCCCATGCAACCTTCCAGATGCTGTAATCCCGTATTCATACCAATCATTAAAGAACGAATGCGAAATACAGCAGAAAAAAATTCTAATACCGAACGAATCGCAGCGGTACCAAAAATAAAAAATACCGGAGCAATAAATACCAAATAAAAAATACCTCGCCAGGGCGATGCTAAAAAAATATCAATGAACAAATAGATAGTGCCCATGGCCAATGCAATCATGGCAAGTCCATAGACCAGCGGTAACATTTTTAAAGTGATGACTTCGGAAAAGCTTAAATCGAACAGAGCACGAATGAACTCGGAAATCCAACGTCGATAATTGGGGTGATCTAGATAAGGGCGATGGTCGAGCTCAGTGTTGAGGTATACATTTTGATCAGGGGCGATCTTGTTGTTCATGAAAATCCCTAACGCTTCCTGCAGCGGACAAAAGAAAGGGGCATTCTAACGGATTTCTACGCTATTGCTAGGAGTAGTTTGTGTTTATCTAGAATGGGCAATCACATTGAAGAGATAAAGATTGTTGAGTTGCTGGATGATTTAATTGAATTTGATAAGCATGCAGATATAGGCGCGGTGCTGTAATTATTGACCACTTTGGTGCGTATAGCGTATCGCCCATAATCGGATGTCCAAGTGCGCTCATATGAACGCGCAGTTGATGGGAGCGTCCGGTTTTAGGCATCAATAATAATCGTGTGCTTTGTGGATTTTGTTCTAATACTTGCCAATCAGTAATAGCCGATTTTCCTTGGAGATAATCGATTTTTTGTCGAGGGCGATTTAGCCAATCCGTGAGCAATGGCAATTGCAGCGTGCCTTGAGCCGCATAACTCCAGTGATGGGTGATAGCGATGTAGGTTTTATGCACGATTCGATTTTGAAATTGCTGATTCAAGGCGCGTTGTATTTCTATCCTGCGCGCAAACAGCATAATGCCTGAAGTTGCGCAGTCTAATCGATGCACGACTAATGCAGTACCATAGTGATCTGCAGCCCACTGCGTCAGTGAATAGTGCTGCAAATCTTTACCCGGCACAGATAACATATTGTTTGGCTTGTTGAGCGCCAGAAGAAATTCATCTTGGTAAATTAATTGCGGTAGCGGAGTGAGCATCAGTGGGGATATTCAGCCAATTCAATCAAAATACCTTCGGTAGATTTAGGATGAATCCATAACACTCGACTATTATGAGCGCCTACTTGGGGTTCTAATTGAATAAAAACATAACCTTTGGCAATTAACCGATCGCGATCAGCCAATAAATCATCGCTTTGAAAACAAAGATGATGTAAGCCGCCGCCTTTTTTATCTAAAAACTTTTGCACTGGGCCTTGTTGATTGAGTGGATGAATCAATTCAATTTGGGTTTCAGTAATAGGTAAAAAAGCGGTTTGTGTAGCGGCAGAAATCACATCTTCCACGTCCTTGAATGTACATCCTAAATCAGTACAAAAACGTGAAATAGCCGCTTGAAGATTGGGAACGGCAATCGCAATGTGATGAAGGCCTGTAATCATAGGGGTCGACTCAAAAGCAAAGGGTGGGCTATTCTAAGTACTTGTTTGTGAAGACACAAGCTGCGGCATCTAGGCAGACTCGTGTATACTTTAGAGATCTTTTTATCGGGGTTGAGTTATGCCGTCATCTGAGCATCCGTCATTCATAGATCATGAAAAAAAAATGGCTGCATGGGAGAAAATTGCTGCTAAACAAGCTACCAAACAAAAAGGTGAGCGAGAGGATTTGCTCTATCACACAGCAGAAGGCATCACGGTCAAACCGTTATACACGCAAGCTGATCTCGAAAAACTACCTAACATAAATAGCCTGCCAGGTTTTGAACCTTATTTACGTGGTCCGCAAGCCACCATGTATGCGGGGAAACCCTGGACCATTCGACAATATGCGGGATTTTCCACTGCAGAAGAATCCAATGCTTTTTATCGACGTAATTTAGCGGGCGGTGCGCAAGGGATTTCCGTTGCCTTTGATTTAGCGACCCATCGTGGTTATGACTCAGATCATCCACGAGTGATGGGTGATGTGGGTAAAGCCGGCGTAGCGATTGATAGTGTCGAAGATATGAAAATATTATTCGATCAAATTCCGATGGATAAAGTCTCTACTTCGATGACAATGAATGGCGCTGTGTTGCCAGTGTTAGCCAATTTTATTGTGGCAGCAGAAGAGCAAGGCGTGTCGCCAGAAAAATTAGCCGGTACCATCCAAAATGACATTCTCAAAGAATTTATGGTGCGCAACACCTATATTTATCCGCCACAAGCTTCGATGACGATTATCGGTCATATTATGGCTTACTGTTCAGAGCATTTACCGAAATTTAATACCATTTCGATTTCCGGTTATCACATGCAAGAAGCCGGTGCTGACGCGTTATTAGAATTAGCTTTTACCTTGGCCGATGGCAAAGAATATATTCGTTGTGCGTTAAACGCAGGTTTAACTATCGATCAATTCGCACCGCGACTTTCTTTTTTCTTTGGCATCGGTATGAACTTCTACATGGAAATTGCCAAGCTGCGCGCTGCACGTGTTTTGTGGCATAAAATTGTCAGCGAATTTAATCCGCAAGATCCAAAATCAAAATTATTGCGCACCCATTGTCAAACTTCCGGTTGGTCTCTCACCGAGCAGGATCCCTATAATAATGTGGTGCGTACCACAGTTGAAGCTATGGCTGCCGTATTTGGTGGTACTCAGTCATTGCATACTAACGCACTGGATGAAGCCATTGCTTTACCGACAGATTTTTCTGCCCGCATTGCGCGTAATACCCAATTAATTCTGCAAGAAGAAACCGATATTACGAAAGTCATTGATCCTTGGGGCGGTTCCTATTTTATGGAATCACTGACGCAACAATTAATCGACGAGGCAGAAAAAATTATTCAAGATATTGAAAGCCGTGGTGGTATGGCGAAAGTGATTGAAACCGGTTGGCCAAAATTAAAAATTGAAGCAGCTGCAGCCGCCAAACAAGCGCGAATTGATCGTGGTGTGGATGTGATTGTAGGTGTTAATAAATATCCCGCGCCAGCTGACGATGATTCGGCTATGCCGGTATTAGATATCGATAATCAAAAAGTCCGTGAACAACAAATTGCGCGATTACAAAACATTAAACAACAGCGTGATCCAAAAAAAGCGCAAGCTTGCCTGGAAAAATTAACTGCAATTGCGCAACAGCCACACAGCGGAAATTTATTAGCCGCTGCGGTAGATGCAGCGCGTGCTCGTTGTACGTTAGGTGAAATTTCTGATGCACTGGAAAAAATCTGGGGGCGTTATCGTGCAGAAACCCAAACTATTTCCGGAGTCTATGGCAGTCATTATCAAGATAAGCTAGGTGAAAAAGGCGAACAGCAAGTCGATCAGGAGTGGCAACAATTGAAACACACCATAGAAAATTTTATTACCCAACAGGGTCGTAGACCTCGCATGCTAGTGGCGAAAATGGGTCAAGATGGACACGATCGTGGCGCAAAAATTATTGCGACTGCATTTGCTGATATAGGTTTTGATGTGGATTTATCACCTTTATTTGCTACGCCAGCAGAAGTCGCGCAACAGGCGATTGAAAACGATGTGCATGTGGTCGGTGTTTCTTCTCTCGCTGCGGGTCACAAAACATTAGTGCCCGAATTAATCCGAGAATTAAAAAAACAAGGTGCAGAAGAAATTTTAGTAATTGTTGGTGGTGTTATTCCAAAACAAGATTATCCGTTTTTATATGATATTGGTGTAGCAGAGATTTTTGGTCCAGGTACAGTCATTCCTGTGGCAGCAAAAGAAATTTTGGCGAAGATAAAATAGCATTAAACTTCCCCCTTTGAAAAAGGGGGATTGAGGGGGATTTCTAAGTATTGTTTGACTCATGAATAAAATCCCCCCCCCCTTTGTTAAAGGGGGGAACTAATTATGTAGCGTGGAGGTGGGACATTACGGATATTCAATTACTCTTAACCGGCAACCGTCGCGCATTAGCCAAAGCGATTACCTTAGTGGAAAGCCAACATCCGCAGCATCGTGCACAAGCACAGCAATTACTACAGAAAATTCTTCCGCATACGGGAAAAAGTTTTCGTATTGGTATTACCGGTGTGCCAGGTGTGGGAAAATCCACTTTAATTGAAGTGTTAGGTTTATATTTAATTGAGCAAGGCCATAAAGTTGCTGTCTTAGCGGTAGATCCCAGCTCACCTGTTTCTGGTGGTAGTTTATTGGCTGACAAAACGCGGATGGAGGAATTATCACGGCAGCCACAAGCTTTTATTCGGCCGTCTCCGTCACAGGGTTTGTTAGGGGGTGTGGCGCAAGCGACCCGTGAGTCGATTCTATTATGCGAAGCTGCCGGTTATGATGTCGTTATTGTGGAAACAGTGGGTGTTGGCCAATCAGAAATTGAAGTGGCTAGCATGGTAGATTTTTTTATGGTTTTGTTATTACCCAATGCGGGTGATGAAATTCAAGGTTTAAAAAAAGGTATTTTGGAATTGGCTGACGCACTGGTCATTACCAAAGCGGATGGTGAGCAAATTAAAGCAGCGGAAGTAGCAGCAGGGCGTTATCGCAATGCACTAAAATTATTAACGCCGCATTGTTTTTGGCAGCCCATTGCTTGTTGCTGCTCTGCATTGACTCATGAAGGTATTGGCGCCCTTTGGCGTTTATTGTTAGATTATCAACAGCAAGCTAAGGCAAATCATTACTGGCAACAAAAGCGACTAGAGCAAAACCAACAGTGGTTAGATAAATTAGTCGAAGGCTTATTGTTGAGAAACTTTTATCAGCACCCGAAAATAGTGCAACAGAGAAATGAATATCGTGAGCAAGTATTAAAAGGACAATTAACGCCTTTGCAGGCTGCTGAACAATTAATTGAGATTTTTTTGCAAACTCCCCCTAACCTCCTCTTCAACTGAAGAGGGGGAACAAATATAGAACCCCCTCTTTTTTAAAGAGGGGGCAGGGGGAGTTAAACGAGCGGATAGAGAGAACTATTTTATGACTGAATTAATACCTACCTTAAATAATCCTTTGGAAAATCCAACGCCTGAATCACAACCGGTGACACCCTACGATCAAGCGGTAGCTGATGCCCATCTTTTAATGGAGCGGCCTTATGTCGCCGCTTCCATTCAAAATATTGAGCGTCAACATCAAAAAAATCGCATGACAGTTTGGGAGCGGTTGCGCGTTTTATCCAAACAAAAACCCACGGTACTTTATCAAAATTGGGGCCCTAATCTGGATGGTGCTTCCATTGTCACTGCA
This sequence comes from Gammaproteobacteria bacterium, assembly GCA_023265895.1. Lineage (GTDB taxonomy): Bacteria > Pseudomonadota > Gammaproteobacteria > Pseudomonadales > JAHFSE01 > JAHFSE01. The sequence goes on along the minus strand of JAHFSE010000064.1, from coordinate 3,508 downwards.
ATTATTACGATAAATGGTCGAGATGTTGCCGTATATGGCCACGATTTTACTTTGCGTGCTGGCGCCATGGATGCGACTAATGGGCGCAAACTAGCAGAATTATTTCGTTTAGCGGGTGAGAGAAAAATTCCGGTGATTGGGATGAATGATTCTGCCGGCGCTTATGTACCCGCTGGTGTCGGTGGATTGGATGGTTATGCAGAAGCTTTTTCTGCGCTACGAAAAATCAGCGGTGTGGTGCCAAGCATTATGTGTATGTTTGGATTTAATGCTGGTGGTGGTTCCTATTTACCACGGCAAGGCAGTTTTTTAATTCAACCGAAAAATACTTTTTTTGGTTTAACCGGTCCCGGCGTAGTGAAATCCGTTTTAGGTGAGGATGTCAGCGCCGATGAATTAGGTGGCCCTGCTGTACATTCGCAGTCGGGCGTCGCTGATTATATTGTTGAAGATGAAGTCAGCGCTTTACGCACAGCAGCAAATTTACTGAATTATATTCCTGATCATAATAATTGCGTAGCGCCTTATCAGGCTACATCAGATTCTCTCGACCGAAAAACCCTCGATATCGATATTTTATTACGCAAAGTATTTAATTCGCCCACAGGATTTAATACGCCCTTTGATGTGGGTTTAATTGTACAAAATATTTGTGATCACGGTGATTATTTTGAGTTTCAACCCAGCCGTGCGCGCAATACTTTATGTGCTTTTGGTCGTTTAGGTGGGCATGTCGTGGGTTTTTGTGCCAATAACAGCGCAGTGGCTTCAGGTCAAATTGATATTGATGCCGCTTATAAAAATGCGCGATTTATTCGTTTTTGCAATCTCTATAATATTCCGATGATTTTTATGGAAGACACTACCGGATTTTTACCGGGTAAAGATCAAGAAACCTTAGGTATTGTGCAAGCGGGGCGTGCGATGCTCGATGCAATTATTGATTTACGCACACCGCGATTTTTGCTCATTATTCGTAATGCTTTTGGTGGTGCTTATGCATCCTTTAATAATTACAACACCGGTGCTGATTTTGTTTTAGCTTTGCCCAGTGCACGGATTGCAGTGATGGGGCCTGCCGGAAAAACTTTTGTTTATAAAGATGAATTAAAAGCCATCCAAATAGAAGCCAAACGTATGGTGCAAGCAGAGGATCCAGTTGAACAAATTGATGCGTGGATTCAAACCCAGGAGCAGTTGTTGAGCAAACGTTATGAAAAAGAATTTATGAATCCTAAAGAGGCGCTTAGTTTAGGGTCAATTTCACAGCTTGTCATGCCTGCTGATTTACGTAAAGTATTAGGTGAGCAATTAGATTTTTATATGCGGCATTATCAAGCTGAACCTTTTCAATCGGTGCAGCGGGAATTTCACTAATAGGAGAAGAATGATGACTAATATGCAACAGGCCATTGATCACATCAAAGGTTTATCAATAGATGAGAGAGCGTTACTTGCACACTGTTTGATATCTAGTCTTAATAATATTCAAGAGGAGGGAGTGGAAGAAAGCTGGATACAGCTGGCAGAAAAAAGATGGGCTCAACTAGAATCTGGTGTAGTACAGGCTGTTTCTTGGGCTGAGATTAAAAAAGGAATTATAAAATAATGCTAAAGCTTGTTTTTCATCCTGATATTGGGCAGGAAATTAAAGCTGCATATGATTGGTACCAAGAAAAAGCTACAGGGTTAGGAGATGATTTTCTCGCCGAGCTTGAATCTTCATATGGCGCCATTCTTGAACTACCTGAAACTTGGCCAAAAATTAGAAAAAATTTTAGACGATTTATCTTATCTAAATTTCCTTTTTCAGTCATCTACAAACAAACTTTAAATCAAGTTATTGTCATTGCTGTTATGCATCAAAGTAGAAAGCCTTATTATTGGGTTAAACGTAAATGAGAGGTTAGAATATTGTGGTTTCTTTATCAGTTCAACTTGCTCGACATAAAAAAGCGCCAAGATATAGCGCAATTCGGTCCAAACATTTTTGGGTTAATCAATTTGATTGTTCTCATTTAAGACCGCTTATTATTTGTCGCGGGCCCGTCAGAAAAGAAGCAATGGATGTTTTTGAGTCCATTGGAATTACAGAGTATGGTATTTTATTATCGGAAAAAGATTCGATTATTTACGCTCGTGCTTTAGCGCCGGAATTAAAATGCATCCGAGATCCTAAATACATTCATCGTATTGCCGATTATTCCGGCGTTAATCAAGTTGAACGTCAACAATGTATCGAAACTATTATTCAGATTGCCAAAACCCATCACTATAACGCTATTTTTGCGGGTTATGGTTTTATGGCTGAAGAAGAAATGCTAGTGAGTGCGATTGAGTCTGCGGGTTTAATTTTTATTGGGCCTTCTTCTCATGTGGTGCGTTCTGCTGGTCGTAAAGATCAAGCAAAAGCGATTGCGCGTACTTGTAACGTAAGTGTAGTGCCTGGTATTGATGATTTATCTGTGCTGACTTTGTTAGATAAAGCTTCAACTCAAGCAGCATTACTTCAGTTGGCAAAAGAAAATAAATTAGAATTACCCGCATTGTTATTAGAAAAAGCGGATTCAGAAAAAGCCTTAGCTGAGTTGTTATTGCTCTGTGGGCAAGAGCAAGGCATTGATTGTTTTACTATCGAAGCGCTTTGTCAGCAGGCCGTTAAACAATTAATGACGTTATGTGCGCAATTTCCAACCCATCGTATTCGTTTTAAACATACGGGTGGAGGTGGTGGTAAAGGTCAGCGTATTGCTGCTGCCGCCAGCAGCTTTTCTGGCGACTCGGTCAATCAATTACAACAAGCAGCCGCGCAAGCGCCGAGTTTGGTACGTGAAATTTTAAGTGAAATGAAAATGCTGGGGCCTGGTGATAATAAAAATATTTTAATGGAATTAAATTGCGAGACAACTCGACATCAAGAAATTCAGTTGATTGGTAATGGGGAATGGTGCATCAGCTTGGGTGCGCGTGATTGTTCTGCTCAACGTCATGAACAAAAATTATTAGAAGTTTCACAAACTCAAGAAGATTTGGTCAGCGCTTTAGTCGGTGCTGAACAGCTGGGTTTAAAAGAACAGGCTGCATCTCTGCTGCAAGAGCAGCTGATTTTAGCGCGTATGGAAGAAGAAGCTGTGCGTTTTGGTCAAGCAGTTGATTTAAATTCAGTATCTACATTTGAATGTATTGTGGATGGTGCGAATCATTATTTTATGGAAGTCAATACTCGGATACAGGTAGAACATCGGGTGACAGAGGGTGTTTATGCTTTACTGTTTACGAATCCGCAATCTAATGAAGAAGATCCTGAAGCGGGTAATTTTTTTATTGTAGATTCATTAATTGAATTGATGGTTTTATTGGCTTGTCATGGTGAGCGCTTGCCAAAACCGAAACGAATTCCTCGCGCAAAATCTTGTGTAGAAGCACGCATTAATGCAACCAATGATGCGCTACAACCTCATGCGGGTGGGGTCATTACGGATTGGTCAAATCCGATCGAAGCTGAACT
>JAHFSE010000063.1 GCA_023265895.1 Gammaproteobacteria bacterium | reverse complement strand
GGATGTGTGTCGTTTGCGCGATACGCCCATAATTTCTTTTGTTAATAAATTGGATCGCGATATTCGTGAACCCATCGATTTACTCGATGAAATTGAAACCTCATTAAATATTCGTTGTGCACCGATTACTTGGCCCATTAGTATGGGGCGATCTTTTAAAGGGATTTATCATTTACAACGAGATGAAATTTATTTGTATCAGCAAGGTCGTGGTGCAGTATTGTATGAGCCAGAGGTCATTGTTGGATTAAATAATCCAGCGCTAGATAAAAAAATTGGTGAAGATTTTGCGAAAGAAGTGCGTGAACAATTGGAATTGGTACAAGGCGCTAGTCATCCATTTGATCTACAGGAATTTTTGTCAGGATCTTTAACACCGGTGTTTTTTGGTACTGCTTTAGGTAATTTTGGTGTTGATTCTATTTTAGATGCTTTTATACAGTGGGCGCCAACACCAAAGGCACATATCGCTAAAGAGCGTACTGTCATTGCTACGGAAGAAAATTTATCGGGTTTTGTTTTTAAAATTCAAGCCAACATGGATCCTAAACATCATGATCGCATTGCATTTTTGCGGCTTTGTTCTGGTCATTATGAAAAAGGCATGAAATTACACCATGTACGCTCAGGCAAAGAAATTCAAACGGCTGGTGCGTTGACTTTTCTGGCGGGTGAACGCGCGCATTTAGAAGATGCTTGGCCTGGCGATATTATTGGTTTGCATAATCATGGCACGATTCAAATTGGTGATACTTTTACCCAAGGCGAATCCTTAATTTTCACGGGTATTCCGCATTTTGCGCCAGAATTATTTCGTCGCGTGATTTTGAAGGATCCATTGAAAAGTAAACAATTATTAAAAGGTCTAGTTCAACTATCAGAAGAAGGCGCCACGCAGATTTTTCGGCCATTAAATAACAATGATTTAATTTTAGGTGCGGTGGGTGTTTTGCAATTTGATGTGGTTGCTTATCGACTAAAAGAAGAGTTTAAAGTGGACTGTCGGTATGATGTAATTAATGTGGCGACCGCGCGTTGGATTCAGTGTGATGATGAGAAACGTTTAGTTGAATTTAAAAAGAAAGTATCTGAAGGTTTGGCATTAGACGGTGGTGATTATTTAACTTATTTAGCACCATCGCGAGTCAATTTAGCGCTGATGCAAGAGCGTTGGCCAGAGATGTGTTTTAATGAAACACGAGAGCACTAAAACATTTTATTATTAAAGGAGCAGTAAGATGATTTATCGATCTGAAGATTTAGCGGAAGTATTAACTAATTTACATGAACTATTACTGCAGATAGAGCAAGTAGATGATGCTACTAAAACAAAGTTAACTGTTTTAGCAGATGATATTGAGCGATTAAATTATGGTAATGTAGAAGATACCGTTTCAATTACTCAGCGTTTAGAGCAAGCATTGATTGCTTCAGAGCAACAACATCCCGTACTTGCGGAGATACTGGCTCGTGTCAGTCAGTTGTTAGGAGATATTGGGGTATAATTTATCAGAAAAATAAGGATGGTAGTATGATTCCGGTGAACTTTGATAAATTACGTGATGCACAGAAGCGCTGATTTTTGGTGATCATGTCGTTAAGGAATATTTTTCTTTCATCACATTTCTAATTTGGGTAAGATGCGCACCTATTTTGAGGTTGATCATTCGGGGCGTAGCGCAGCTTGGTAGCGCACCACAATGGGGTTGTGGGGGTCGCAGGTTCAAATCCTGCCGTCCCGACCAATATAATAATCAAATTGGTTAGGTTTTATTTTTTTCAATAAATAGCGTAAAAAGCCTCGATATTCGGGGCTTTTTTGTGGGCATTGTGAGTGCGACAGTATTTTAATAAAGATTGGGTTCACCCTCAGGTCGATGTTTAAATCGTTTGTAGCTCCATTGATATTGATGCGGGTTTTGTTGAATGCAACGCTCAATAGAATGGTTTAATCCTGCAGTGGCGTAAGTCATATTACTGGCATAGATCGCTGGATCTGGTTCCAGAATATAGGTGGTAAACCCTTGGGTACTGGCATTACGTAAGGTAAAAATACATAGACATTGTGCTCCGGTATTTTGTAATAATCGGGGAACTAACACACCTGTGAGTGCAGACGCACCAAAAAAAGGCGCAAAACAACCACTGTTGGGAGTAGGTTCTTGATCCGGTAAAATAATAACGGTGCCGCCTTGTTGAAGTTGTTGGTAGAGCGCTTTAACGCCAGCACGATTCGTGGGAACCATCTGTGTACCGGTGCGAATGCGTGCTGCATACATGAGTTGATCTAGTTGGGATAATTTAGCGGGATGATACAGCGCAACAATCGTGGTTTTTTGGGTAATATAATGGTTGGTGAGCTCCCAATTACCGAGATGGGGTAAAATTAATAATAAACCTCTTTTTTGTTGTAGCGCTTGATTCAATAAAATTTCGTTATGAACGGATTGAATCAGTTTCTGGCCATAATGCAGCGAGTGGCGCCAAATACATAACATTTCCATTAATGTGGTGCTGGCGTTAATGACGCTCATGTAGCTGAGTTGTCGTTGTTCTGCAGCATCTAGATTCGGAAAACAGGCAGTAATATTGGTTTCGCAAACCTGTCGTGTTTTTGATGTGGTGTGCCATAGTAGAATGCCAATCCAATAACCTAATAACTGAGCTAGATTCATGGGCAGTATGCCTAACAGACGCACCATAAGACCAACGAGTTGATTTTTAATTGCATAGTGCAAACGCATTTATAGTAATCATCCTGAGTAGAGTAATGCATGATGAAGAGCAGTGTATTAGAGGATATTCAGAGAATCCAAGATTTTCTCGGTTGTCAGACACCACAGGCTTGGTTGGATGCTGCTGTGCAGAATATCGAAATTTTGTTGATAGATCACGCCCATTGTGAACGAAAAGCAGCGTCTAGTGCGCTTCACTTGTTATATCGTTACCCAGATAAGGAGCGTTTATTGGTGCCGCTAGCGCGTTTAGCGCGTGAAGAGTTAAAGCATTTTGAACAAGTGTTAAGCATAATGCGAGCAAAAGGATATGTTTTTGTTGGTTTAAAAGGTTCTCGCTATGCTCATGGTTTACTGCAACACGCCAGTACTGCTGAACCAGCGCGTTTGGTGGATACTTTAATTGTTTCTGCGTTTATTGAGGCGCGTTCTTGCGAGCGTTTTTATGCTTTATCCAATCAGTTAAGGGATGCTGAATTAACGGAATATTATCGTTTTCTGTTGCGTTCTGAAGCGCGTCATTTTCAAGATTATCTACAGTTGGCAGAGCATTATGGGCAGCAAGATTTAACGGACCGATTGAATTATTTTCGCCACTATGAAAAGCAACTTATTGAGCAGTCTGACGTTGAATTTCGTTTTCATAGTGGGGTGCCGAGCGGGTAGAGCTGCTTGGCTCTATTGGATGACGATCTTAAAATTTATCCTGTTCCATTATTGCGCTGTTGTCAGATGCTCAATTTTTTTCCGAATCAGGGTAAATTCATTTAGTAAAGAAGCAAGTGAGTCAATTTGTTGGTGCCGCTCATTAATCTGAGTTTGTAGCAGTTGAATTTCTTTTTCCAACTTTTGAATCGCTGAAGTCGCTTGCTGTTCTTTTTCCGTTGCGTCTGTTAATAGGCTACGGACGTTCACACCAGAAGAATCCAATGTTCTAATGATCAGTGTGATGGCCAAATCCTGATCTGAACCAGGTGGTAGTGATCGAATGAGACGAATCACTTTTTCAATACCATAAGGAGCAGTGGATGTAGCAGCTGGTGGTGGTACTACTGCGTAGGATTGTGGTATTGGCTGTTCTGGCTCGATTGCTGCTGGCGGCGTGTTGAATACATGTGGCGCTTCATCATCCTTCGCATCATAAGCCGGATTAGGCACGATTGAGCGGGTATACTGAAGGGTGGGATCTGGGTCTTGAGGATTGTTAAAGTCTTCAGCAGGGCCAGTTAACGTATCTGGGTCAAATAAGCTCATGATTACTTCTCCAAACGACTTACTACTTGATAGTCTACTTGTTCATTATAGCTATGGTTTTTTTGAAAGAGATCTATTTTTGTTTTCGATAACGATTGAGCAATATCATCAAACCGACAAAGGCAAAAATAGCAGAAAAAACGCCGGCAACCGATAAATCTGTCTTTAATAGCATCCAGCTTGCAAACCCTCCAACTAAAAACAACATGGCACCTAAGATAAGCTCTCCGGCCGCCAATATTTTGTCATTGACAGAGAGAAAATTAGATATTTTTGTATGAGGTAGTCTTTTCAAATAACGTTGAAGGACTTTCTGCGAGTCAGGCAAATTTTTATGGACCATCTGCATCGTTGTTTGAGCTTCTTCAGATTCTTGAATCCGACGGGTTATTAAAGAGTGCGCAATGGCAGTACGCACATCTTTGTATTGTTGTGCGGAGGGTGGTTTGGTGAGTTGAATAGTCGCATCTGTGGTGGCTGTCCTGAATCGCCATTCAGGTTGAACGAACTTTAAGAAGTCTCGTTTCTGTTTGCGAAGTTCCGCGAGTAAAGCGGGCGCACCTTGTCGTTGTGCAAACTCAAATTCTTTTTCCGTGATTAAGGTCATCAGTTGGAATGTATAAGTATCTTCTGCTGCTAGTTGTGTGCGTTTGGGAAAGTCTGCAATGAGTTCTGACACAGGAATAAAAAAAGCCCCATACCATCCTACTTGATTAAAAAATGGGTTATGTAATCGGGTAAAAAAATGCAGTGTAAGCGCGTCATTACTTTCGCTTTCGGCATCAAAGCGAGCGATCAAATCACAAAAAGCAGGGTGATATTGGTCTGTAATCGCAAGATAAACGTGGCTTGAATGTTCTGGTAAGGACAAAATTAAGGTCGATTCTTCGGATTCAGTACCAATGGCACTATAGGCAACTAAGTGATTTGTAGAAATAGCACCTGGGATGATACAGGCGCGCAAGTAGGGGCGCGCAGAAACGGGAGCATGCTCTATAACAAAATCGTAAAGTGCTCGTTGTTTTGAGGTAGGTTGTATTGCTGCCATGTATAGACCCTACATCCTTTAATCCGAAATCACTTTTCATTATGGCAGCATAGCGCTAATTAGCGAGCCCGAAAGATTTTTGCCAGGCTATAGCTGACTGCCTGTTCTAAATTAAGACATTGTTCTGCCATTTGATTATGTTCTGGTGAAAAGTATTGAAAAGTATTTCTACCTTTCTCCTTGGCGCGGTAGCGAGCAATATCTGCTTGCTTAATGAGTACCTGTGGATCTAATAATTCGGGTGTTGAGATGGCAATACCAACACTCATAGAAATAAAAATAGGCTCTTGCTCAGCCAGTTTAGCGGGGCTTGAGAAAGCTGAGAGTATGTGGCGGGTGATGCCCATCACATGTTGTGGTTCTTGGATGCCTTCGAGAATGACAGCGAATTCATCGCTACCAAGGCGCGCTACAGTATCTTGTCGGCGTACCGATTGAGTAATGCGTTGTGCAGTTTCTTTCAATAACAAGTCACCATTTCCATATCCCAAAGTTTCATTCACGCCGTGGAAATCATCTAAATCAATAAATAACACTGCTACTTGTTGCTTGCTGCGTTCTGCTCGAATCATAGCTTGGGTCATACGGTCATGGAATAAATATCGGTTAGCTAGGCCGGTCAGATGATCTGTGTGAGCAATTTCGATTAACTGCTGATGATTTTTTTGTTGGGTTAATAGATAACGAAGACTGCGCCTGAGTAATGCTACTGTGTAGTCCGTTTTTAATAAATAATCCTGTGCGCCGCGCTGTAATAGAGAATGGCTAAGCGCTTCTTGTGCAGTGGGTAATAAAACTACAAGGGGTACACCGGGTACTTCATGTAACCACTGATCTAGTGCTTCGGTTGGGGGGCGTTTTGAAAGACTCAGATCAATAAAAATAATGTGAAAGAGATGCTCAGCAACTAAAGTCACTGCTTGGGACCAAGTGTTTACACAAGTCACTTGATGAGGATATTCCACTGACTGCAATATCGTAGTGAGCTGTTCTGCTGTAACGGCATCGCCATCCATGATCAATAAGGACAGTGGATGCTCTTCTGATGTCAGTGAAAGGCTTGATGGTTCCATAGTGTCCGGTGTAATTCGATGAAAAACAGTTGAATGAGCAGTATTGATCCAATTTTTAAAGCATAGTTGAATTTTTTTAGGCAGATTTTAAGGCCATAATATGCCTGATGACCACCTGAATAGTAAAGCAAGGCTGAATGTTGTGATGCTCATGGCGATGAGAAAATAGCGCCACTCAAATCGCCAAAGTGGGATGATCCACTGCATCCACTGAGATGCAGACTGTTGAGCTAAAGAATCATTTAAGGCCTCTTTTAAGCGATTGGTGCGTTCTAATGCAAATTCTGTTTGTTGCAATGCCGTGGGCAACAATTCGATGATGTGTTCCGTCATTTGATTTTTGAACTGTAGATAGCCTTTTGTCCCTAAGCTCAATTGTAAAATGGATTTTAAAAAACTGTGATCAAATAATCGAGCAATATGCCGATTAATTAAATGTCTTGCGACGGATGGGGTATGGCCAAAAAATATAGCGCTCATCAATTGGGCGGGGCTGACCCACTGTTCAGCGATCCAGGCGCTGAGTGATGCATGTATTTTGGTTTTTTGTTGAAATAAATGGCCTCGTTGTAAATAAAACCCATCGCATGGCCAAAAAGCATAAAGCCAACGTAAGCCGCAAATAGCCAGCGTCATCATAGCGATGCTGAGGACTAAGCTACTGAAGAATGGACTATGATAATGCGTTAAGCTAACTAAAAGACTCAAGGGTACAGTATAAAATAATATTTTCTGATCAAATCCCCAATGATGGGTAATGCCTAAAATATTTTTCAGTGTTTTCATTTTTTTCGGTGATTGGCGAAGTTGTTCGCCAATCCATACCTCTAAATTGACCCAGCTATCTATTTTTTCGATGAGATCCTCAATAATTTCTTCTAATAAAAACGGTAGCTGTTTGTGTAGATGAGTATAAATTTCTTGTTTTAGGCGGGCGGGTAATATTTCCCAGGCTAATGGGTAATATTCAACCATCCAGGTATCTAATAATTCATCGAGCTGTGCATCTAATGTCTGAATGATGTGCTGAAGTAGAATTTCTTGCTGGTAAAACTCTAGTAATAATCTGGGTGATTGAAAGCGAGTATCTAGTATTTGAAGCATTAGTTGTTGTGCTGTCTGCTTTTGCTGTTGCGCCAATATCGCTTGTACTCTTCGCGTTATTGAGCAGTATGGAAGGGCAGTTTCAATCCATTGAGCTAAATACGGCGTGAGTCCAAAGCAAGTGCTTGTTAGCACCAGGATGATGAGGTTTTGCCCTGTACTCAAATAACGGATGAATTCCATGGGGTATAACTGCGCCCTACGATGAAGCGCCTCCTTGAGCAGTGACTGTGCTTTGTACAGGTTTGGACAAAGGGCTCATTGAGCATAAATCGCTCCGCACAGGTCAGAGATTATAACGTGCTATCGCAAATGAAGTTAAATATTTATTCAATCTCTGATCGAATAATATATTTGGCTGGTGAGTAAAAATGAAATTTATAGGATTTATTTTAGGTTCTTCGAATTCAATAGGAACTGAGTTATGATGGAGTCGTTTTTTTATCAATCACCTATACGTGTGGTATTTTTTAGATTAGAGATTGTTGGTTGTCGATAGAGACTGCCAGGGAAGTGGTATGCAACTAAAGAGCAGTGAATCAATGACGCCCTTATTTATGACGGGCTTATTTGAAGCTGCGATCAATAAGGCACTCTCTCTCGATCCACTCGCTGTGCAATCTATTGCAATTCATGCGGGCAAAGTTTTACGTATTAAAACACAAGCGCCGCAATTATCTGTCTATTTGGTTTTTTGTCAGGATGGCGTTCAAATTTTAAGCCATTTTGATGGGGTTGTAGATGCTCGTGTGCAGGCGTCTGCTCGACAATTCCTGTTATTGATTTTAGGTCAAACAGATATTGCAACGACTTGGCCCGCGCTGATTAAAGTCAGTGGTGATCAGCAATGGGTACTTGAGTTAGCAAAACTTGCCACGCAGTTAAATCTTTGGCATTGGCTGTTATTGTTGCTCAATGAATATTTACCCGTGCCCTTAGAGCGTTTAGACGTGACTCAATTGCAACAAGTTTCTGGATTAAATTGGGTCGAACATTTGCAGCAATTATCCCATCATGTAGGGGAAGCCTTACAGGAAATTCGCCAACAGAATCATGCGCAATCGCAGTTGCTGGCTGAATTAATCAAAATGCGTTGTGCTATGGCGCAAAAAGAAAAATATCGAGGATTTAAAATAGGGTGTGGTTGGTTGTTTATTGTATTGGGTGGCTTAATCACATTAGGTTTGGTGGATACTCGATTGCATTGGCCTTATTTAGGTTGGGTGTTAGGCGTGATTGGATTGAGTTGGGTTTGGGCGTGATTTTTTCAGACATTAATAAAACGGAGCCGTTATGAAACGAGTCATATTTAATCAAAAAGGTGGTGTAGGTAAATCGAGTATTGCTTCGAATCTAGCCGCAATCAGTGCAGCGAAAGGTCTGAAAACCTTATTGGTGGATTTAGACTCTCAGTGTAATTCTTCTCAGTATTTATTGGGCAAAACGGCATTTGAAAATATTTTGCAAGCCAAACGTAGACAAGATATTGGTAGTTTTTTTACCGAAACTTTATCCTTTAAATTATTAACTCAAAAACCAACAACCTATGTCCATGAGACGCCTTTTGAAAATTTAGATGTGGTGCCAGCTCACCCCAAATTAGGTGATTTACAAGCGCAATTGGAAGCAAAACATAAAATTTATAAGTTGCGAGATTTATTGCGCAGTTTAGAGGGCTATGATGCGGTTTATATTGATACACCGCCGGCTTATAATTTTTTCACTTTATCTGCGTTAATAGCCGCTAATTCTTGTTTAATTCCTTTTGATTGCGATGAATTCTCGCGTCAGGCTTTATACACATTACTAGAAAATGTTGAAGAGGCTCGATCAGATCATAATAATCAGCTGACGGTGGAAGGTGTCATAGTGAATCAGTTTCAGCCAAGAGCCAGTTTCCCACAAAGAGTGGTGCAGGAGTTACGAGAAGAAGGTTTGCCTTTGTTAAATAGTTTTATTTCTTCTTCAGTGAAGATGCGAGAATCTCATGAGCGGGGCATTCCGTTGATTCATTTCGCACCTAAACATAAATTAACGGAAGAACTTTGCGCCTTATTTACTGAGCTGCATCCTCATATGGCGAAGCCTCGTAAAGCTTCTGGTTATCGTCAAAAACAAGCGGAAGAAGCAATGTTATAAAAAAATAAAATCGGCGCACTAGTTTTTGTTTATGCGTTGGTTCATACGCAATAAACCAATAAAAAGTAGGCTGCTGAGTACCACTAGCGTAGCTGCGATATAGCCAAATAAATCCGGTGCATCCATCATCAAAGACATGAGTGATTCTTCATAAAAGAAAAACCAGCGATGTCCTGGTGGAAAAATCCACATGTGAAATTGATAAAAAACGCGTGTAGGCCCCAGTAAAAAAACTGCCGCTGTTATAACCAGTAATAAACCGGCAAAGGTAACCAACGTATTTTTAATAGAAGGAATTTTCCATTTCAAACGATAAAAAATTAGCAAACACAATAAATAAGTTAGAACTGCACCAATGCCTAACCATTGTCCTTTTTGAATTAAGTGTGATACATCCTGCAAATGAAGGATTTCATCTCGATTGAGCATAGATTCATGAATATGATCGCGGGCATTGTAATATTGAATATCGGCAAGATGATTACCGTTATGATTGACTGCAATATTAATTTCTTTAAATAATCGCGCATGTTCAGCGGCATTGGTCCATTGAAAACTAGGTTTATAATAATGATGGGGCGCAGTAGTTTGAATGAGTTGATCGATATGCAGTACTCGATACCATACAGAATAACCAAAATTAAATTGTGCTAAAACAATCCAAGTAAGAAAGAATGCCGTTAGCCAAACGCTGAGGTTATAACTCAATGTCAGTAGTGGTGAGCAGAATTTTTTCATTATGATCACTGGCAATCTTCCTGTTGTTAATGGTTATAGAACTTCATACACATGATACGCCTCAGGTGTTAGGGTATCCACCGCTGTACCCACATAATGGTGGGTATTAGGAATTCCATCACCTGTACTAAAAATTTTGAATTTGCGTATTTGTTTATTTTGAGTGACTCGAATGGGCACTTCAATCCAGAGAAAAATACCTTTTTCATGAGTTACATATTCTACCCGGCGAATGACAGATCCTTCTGATAACTCCAATGCTGTTGCCATATGACTTATTTGAATGGCATGTTTATGAATGGTTTTCATTTCCACAATCACTACTCCAAAATATTATAAATGAAATTCTTTCAGGGCTAATTCATCACGATAACGTTGCCAAGTATCTGCTTGCGTGAGTACAGCAGTATGGGCTGGTTTTAATAAATAAGTTTCAGTGACTCGACGTAAGTCTGCTAAGGATACTTGTAAAATACGTTGCCGCATCATTTTTCGGAAGGCTTCTGTGCGACCCTGTAGTTGATTATGGAAAACTTGTTTAGCTTCACCGGCCGGTGAGCCAGGTTTATCCAAGGAGGCAATCACGCCTAAAATAGCTTGCTCTAATGCAGCTGGTTTTTGTGGGGATTCTAACAACCATTGAATGGCGGCCTGAAAATCTTTTAACGTTTCTGCTAAGCGAGGATCGCGATAAGAATAAAAACGAAAAACACCGCTACTACTGTCATGACCAGCGCCACCGCCATAGGCGCCACCTTGCTCTCGAATAGCGCGATGCAAAAATTCATTACGTAAATAACCACCCAGAATGGTTAATGCGGCGGAATCTGGATGATTAGATGGTACAGTAGGGTAGGCTTGTGCACAGAAATTCACTTGCGTGTTTGTTAGCCAGACTTGTGAATGTTCTGCAGGCGGTTGCGGACAAATAAAAGTATGATTGCCCGTTGTTATCGCTGAGGTTGTTGGCCAACACTGCACTAAGCTTTGCTCCATCAGCGTGAGATGATTCTCTTCTCCAATCAGTAAAAACTGTTTAGAGGCCTTCAGAATTTCCACATGTAATGCGGTTAATTGTTGAGAGAACTCATTGAGAGCAACAGATTCGTTCAACGTATCATCTAAATGTTTCAGATGCTTTAATGCTAATAATCCACCTAACCTATGTTGCAACCAAGGAATCACGCCTAAGTGTGCGGAAGCAGCCGTCATAGCTAAGCTATGGCCTTGATTCGTAATACTCTGTTCTCTATGTGAGCGATCTTGCGCGATGAGTTCTCGCAATCGAGTGACTTCATCAAAGCGCACGCTTGCTAACGTTTCCTGTAATAGGGCGCTAACAGCCGCTTGATTGCGATACAAACCTTTGGTGGAGAGCACCAATTGTCCTTTGACTTGAGTAAGATCGTCGATCGCATTACGAATTTGGTAATAGGCATGAATGCCACCGCTCACTGCTGATTGGCGGTCTTGCATGGTTAAATAATCCTGCGTGCCGCAACCTAATTCAGATAAACAGCCCACATACAGTGGTAATAAATCCAATTGTGCCGGTGTGAGCTGAGGTAGATCTATCACAATCTGTTGGTAAATAAGACCATTGGTGCCTTGTTTAAAACGAGTCACTGGCCAGTTATTTAACGTTAATGGTGCTTCTGGTTGTGGGAAATGAATATCGAGTGGCACATCTTGCAGCGTCACCTTAGGCAAACAACTTTCATCTTCTGTTTGAGTTTGACGTGCTTCCAACGCTTGATTCTGCGCTATGATATTTTGCAGATCTGCATCGCTGAGTTGGTTTTTTAATGCTGCCAATTTTTGTTGTTCTAATTGCGTGCGAATGTTTTGCAATTGTCCATCAGGTTTCAGCGTTAAGCGAATTCGATGACGATTATCCAACAGGTTTTTTTGGATTAATTGTGGAATCCATCGGGGATCTTGAATTTGTTCACGCAGTGCTGCTAGATGAGATTCTACATCTAATAAAGGCACTGGATCGCTGCGATGCACGCAAGCAGGTAAAGCCGATAAAATCAGTTGCAAACCGTAGGGATAGCCATCGCCTTTTAATTCCCGTTGGTGGAGTTCTAATTGATGCAGTACAGCCTCCACTCGTTTTTGATCCACACCATCACGGACAATTTGCTCTAGCACTTCAACTACTCGTTGTTCAAACGCTTGCGCATATTCTGCATCACTTCCTTCAATTCCGCACATAAAACTCATTTGATAATGATCATCTTCCAATCCACACAAGGGAGAGGGTGCGCTCGCATGTTCAAAGGTTTCTAATGCTTTGCGCAGTGGTGCAGCACTGTTATCTAATAAGACATTGCTCAGCAGTTGCAGTTGTAATCGTTGTTTGGCATCAGTAATTGGGCCTAATAACCAAGCCAGTACATGATGGGTTTGTTTTTCTTCCGTTTGTGTTGAGGGAATTGGGTAAGACTCCTCAATCACCAAGGGTGCGGCGTAATTTTTTTCCGGGGTGACCTGGAAGATTTTATCCATCCGCTTGAAATCTTTTAATGCTAAAGATTCAAATTGTGTTTGATGGGTGGCAGCAGGAATATGACCAAAGGTCATGAAAATCGCATTGCTGGGATGATAGTGAGTTTCGTAGAAAGCTTTGAGTTGCGCATAACTAAGATCCACAATATGAGTCGGATCACCGCCGCTGTTATAATGATAAGTGGTCGTCGGAAATAAATAAGTAGAAACGCGATCATATAAATAACTGGTAGGTGAACTCAGCGCACCTTTCATTTCATTAAAAACGACGCCCTTATAA
Organism: Gammaproteobacteria bacterium; assembly: GCA_023265895.1. GTDB lineage: Bacteria > Pseudomonadota > Gammaproteobacteria > Pseudomonadales > JAHFSE01 > JAHFSE01. Next base: position 239 of record JAHFSE010000063.1, on the reverse strand, counting down.
ACTAAGGGACTTTGTGGATCTTGGGGGGATTCTAGGGCTAAGCGATGACCTTCTTGTGCGAAATCTAAGGGATCTAGGCGAGCAAAAAAAGCTGCGTCCAAATAAACAGATAATAAAATATTAAAGTCTTTTTTATTTTGGCTAGCGAAGGGATACGCTGTCCAGTCACTGCTGGTAAAGGCATTCATAAAACTATTCAGTGAGCGACGCGTCATCATAAAAAAAGGATCACGCACGGG
>JAHFSE010000062.1 GCA_023265895.1 Gammaproteobacteria bacterium | reverse complement strand
GGCCTCAATATTTTTAATACTTCTTGTGTGTTAGCCCATCAAAAAACCACGACTGATGCAGGTTTTCAGCGAGTAGAAGCGGTGGTTGCTCACGAATATTTTCATAACTGGAGTGGTAATCGTGTCACTTGCCGAGATTGGTTTCAGTTAAGTTTAAAGGAAGGTTTTACGGTATTTCGAGATCAAGAATTTTCGGCCGATCAAGGTTCTCCTTTGGTCAAGCGAGTGGAAGATGTTCGTTTATTAAGAACAGCACAATTTGCCGAGGATGCTGGGCCGATGGCTCATTCGATTCGACCGAATTCTTATATCGAAATTAATAATTTTTATACTGTCACTGTCTACGAAAAAGGTGCTGAAGTTGTGCGAATGCTTCACACTTTATTGGGTGCAGAAAATTTTCGTAAAGGTACCGATTTATATTTTGATCGGCATGATGGTCAAGCTGTTACAACGGAAGATTTTATTCAAGCCTTGAGTGATGCAAATCAAATAGATTTGACTCAATTTAAGCATTGGTATGATCAAGCTGGTACACCGCAAGTCGATGTCTCAGATGATTATGATGGGCAAGCAAAAACTTATTCATTAACCTTTAAACAATCTTGTCGACCAACGCCTGAATGTATCGATAAAAAACCTTTTTTAATTCCGATTAAAATGGGCTTGTTAAACGATCAAGGTAAAGAAATTTTAGAGAGAATTTTATCTATTACTGAAAAAGAACAGACTTTTGTTTTTGAGCAAATAGCCGTACGTCCATTACCCTCTTTATTTAGAGGATTTTCCGCGCCGGTTAAATGGCATTATCCTTATCATTTAAAGCAGTTGGCTTTTTTAATGGCGAATGACACTGATCATTTTAATCGTTGGGAAGCGGGTCAGCAATTAATGTTAGCAGAAATGCATCGTTTAATTGGCCAACAAGAAAGCGCCTTATCACAGTATGTGTTAGATGACGCATTGTATGATGCTTTTTCTGCAGTCATTCATGCCGACGGTATAGATCCAGCCGCTAAAGCTTGCATGTTAACTTTACCCAGTGAAGCCTATGTAGCAGAAACCTTAACGCCGGTAGACGTAGATGCCATTCATCAAATTCGACAATGGATGCGAACACAGTTAGCCCTTCGTTTTAAAACAGAATTATTAGCCTTGTATCAAGCTTTAATGCAACAACCTTATCAGTTGACGGCACATAGTATTGGTCAACGTAGTTTGAAAAATCTTTGTTTAGATTATTTGATGATGGTGTCAGATACATCGGTGGTTGCTTTGTGTGAACAGCAATTTGTTCAAGCAGATAACATGACCGATCAACGGGCGGCATTACAAGCCTTGGTCCATAACAATGCTTCATTGCAAGAAAAAGTGTTGGCTCATTTTTATCAGCAGTGGCAGCATGAAGCTTTGGTCATTGATCAGTGGTTTGTCATTCAAGCAACAGCACCTGTGGGTGATACCTTAGCCAAAGTACAGACTCTGTTAGCTCATGGGGCCTTTGACATCACCAATCCGAACAAGGTGCGCTCATTGATAGGCGCTTTTTGTGGTAATGCTGTGCATTTTCATCGTAAGGATGGTGCTGGGTATTGTTTTTTGGCGAATCAAGTGCTGCGATTAAATGCATTAAATCCACTGATTGCCGCACGGTTGTTATCGCCATTAACCCGTTGGCATAAATATGACGAACAACGCCAGCAACAGATGAAAATGCAATTGCAGCGAATCATGGATGCGCCGGATATTGCTAAGGATATTTATGAAGTGGTTAGCAAGAGTTTAAAGCCAAGCTATACCGATAGTGATTGAAAGTGCGAACTTCATCAAACTCCCCCAGCCCCCTCTTCAGATGAAGAGGGGGGGGGATGAACGCCCCTTTTTTGTTTTAGAGAGATTCTTCCGATGAAGCCGGTGGCGATTGTGGCACACTGTTTTCACTGGGTGTGGTCGCAGCCAATTCTGTGATCGGAGGTGATTTGCGTCTATCTCTCGGATCATTTGCTGCTCGCCTTGGTCGCGTAGACTCCATGCTCGTGTGCGTCGCGATCGCTGTCTGTGTTAGATTGACTTCGACAGTCGGCGTGCTGCTAAACGATGTTGCTTGGCTTTGAGCGATGGGTTGTTTGTGCAGCGGTTCTGGCCAGCTGTGATCTTCTACTGGTGTAGCAATCTGTGGCGTCATCACTCTAATAACGGATTCATGTGTCATGGGTGCTGGCATCTGTTGTGCTGGGCGTTCCAATGAGGGTATCCCCGTATTTGAAGATACGATTTCGTTTGTTGTATCCGATTGCTGGATCATTTCACCTTGCGGTCTTCGATGATCTCTCGAGTGTTGTGGTCGTCGATCGTTAGGACGTCGTCGGTCATTTCGATGGTGACGTCCGCCGTTATTCGAATCGTTATTTGGGCGACTGCTGGGTTCACTGCCGACTGGACGAACAGCGCCCGTATCGTTGGCTACCACCGTTGGTGCTGCACGATTGCCCTCTGGGCGATTATGACGATTGCCTCGATTATTTGAATGATGATTGCCACCGCGTCTAGGTCTGCCATTGGAATGGCGGCGTTGTTGATCAGAGTGATCAGAGGTGGATTCAGCCTCTTTATCCAGGGTTTGTTCGGGTATTGAAATTGCTGTAGTGCCGTCACTCTGATGATTGCGTGGGTAGTTTTGATGCCCATGTGTGCGTGTTGGTATGGGTGTTTGTGGTGCTGCGGTTGCTTCTCCCTTCAGTAAGGTACCGAACCAGCTACTAAAGCGTGTTAGGGCATTGGCCTCTTTTTTGGGTGCAGGCGGGGGGGATGAAGGTTGCAGCATTTTCACTGCGGCTTCTTGGCTGGCAGTCACTGCTTCAGCAAAGAAAGTCTCTGATTTTTGCTCAGCTTGCTCCGTCACCATTTCATAACTGAGTTTTCCTTCATTGGATTTCACCGTTTCAGATTTAATTCGGGTGACGTCAAATCTGGGTGTTTCATAGTGCGAGTTAGGAATCACAATAATGCGCAGGCCATAGCGTTGTTCTAATTCATTAATGCTGTTTCTTTTTTCATTTAATAAATAGGTCGCAACATTGACGGGTAATTGTGCATGCAGTTCCGCTGCACCCTCTTTCATAGCTTCTTCTTCCAGCAATCGCATAATAGATAATGCTAAGGAGTTAACATCTCGGATTGTGCCGGTGCCATTGCAGCGTGGGCATACATGGCCGCTGGTTTCGTCTAAAGAGGGTCGCAATCGTTGTCGTGATAATTCCATCAAGCCGAATTTAGAAATACGGCTGAGTTGTACTCGTGCGCGATCTATTTCTAACGCGGTATGCATTCTTTGCTCTACATCTCGTTGATTGCGAGCAGGAGACATATCGATAAAATCTATGACAATTAAGCCGCCAATATCTCGTAATCGTAATTGACGAGCAATTTCTTCTGCTGCTTCTAAATTAGTATTAAATGCGGTTTCTTCGATATCCGCACCTCGAGTAGAACGGGATGAATTAATATCGATGGATACCAGTGCTTCAGTCGTATCAATAACGATAGAGCCACCAGAGGGTAGTTTTACTTCACGCTGAAAAGCCGTTTCAATTTGGCTTTCTACTTGATAGCGGGTAAAAAGCGGAATGCTTTCTTGGTAACGTTTAATTTTGCTCTCATATTGAGGCATGACTTGTTTGACAAAACGGATGGCTTCTTCATAAGCCGTATCGCTATCGACTATGACTTCCGCAATATCTTGGCGCAAGTAATCTCGGATAGTGCGGATAATGACGTTGCTTTCTTGGTAAATCAGAAAGGGCGCATGACGTTCCTTTCCGGCAAGAGTAATTGCGTTCCAGAGCTGAATTAAATAGTTTAAATCCCACTGCAACTCTTCTCCCGAACGTCCAACACCTGCGGTACGAATGATGATGCCCATTTCGGCAGGAATTTCTAATTGGTTCATGGTTTCGCGCAAATCAGAGCGCTCATCGCCTTCAATGCGACGAGAAATGCCGCCCGCTCTAGGGTTGTTTGGCATCAATACCAGATAACGGCCTGCCAAACTAACAAAGGTGGTTAGCGCTGCACCTTTATTGCCGCGCTCTTCTTTTTCAACTTGCACAACAACTTCTTGGCCTTCTTTCAGATATTCTCGAATATTCATTCGACCCTGAACATCACGAGGATCTTTAATGAAATATTCGCGGGCAATTTCTTTTAGGGGTAAAAATCCGTGACGTTCAGCACCAAAATCAACAAAAGCTGCTTCTAGGCTGGGCTCTACTCGAGTGATACGACCTTTGTAAATATTGGCCTTTTTTTGTTCTCTAGATTTATGTTCTATATCTAAATCGTACAGGCGTTGACCATCGACTAACGCCACTCGCAATTCTTCAACGTGTGTTGCATTAATGAGCATTCTTTTCATGAAACTTAGCTACCCAAATTGGGGCGAGGTGTCGTATTGAAAGCGACTGGGGCTGGCGTCAATCACATCACCCACTGAGCCAATTTTATCGCTTTTACAAGCGATAAATAGCCGTCGGGCTGTTAGCGCAGATTTTTGATTATCTGCGAAGAATATCAACAGAGACCACGGGCAAAATAGAGGTGAGTCTCTGCGCTCCCTGAATTTCAGGGGGTAAGTGCACTGCCAATGGCTGCACTCACAAGTATTCATGATTTTATCACCGAGTCCGTTCTTGAAGTTGCTTCTTGTCTCGCAACTTTCGCACAATACAGCACTGTCGCTGTTAACATTATGAGATGCCTCTTGACTTCAGAGAGCACCGGTTTAATCAGTAAAGCGTTTTTCTTTAGCTACAAAATAGTGTAAAAAACATCACCTGATAAAAGTTGGTCAGCATTTGGAGAAATACGCTATCTCTAGATGATCTATTAGAGCTGTCAGTCCTGAAGGAAATTCTTTCCTTCCTTGTACTTAAAATGCGCGGGATAAATCTAACGCGGGAGTCAAGGAAAAAGAAATCACTCATTTGACGGAGGTATTCAGGAGGACTGCTGAAGCCATCTACACTGAAGGTCATTGAAAACAGTGTTGAGAAATACAGCTGCTGGACGAACCACATCGTGTTGCACTATAGCAGTAAAGCCATAACGCCGCAAATAGACTGGGTGTTTATTCCGACGCTCATTTAAGGAACCTTATGTCGAATTTTTCTGAAGCATCATCCGCCTTGCAGAGTGATCAGCCGCAAGCGTATGGCATGATCGTCAATGCAGAATATGATCAACAGCGACTGGATAATTTTTTAGTGCGGGAATTAAAGGGCGTCCCTAAGTCAAAAATTTATCGCATGATTCGCAAGGGCGAAGTACGTATCAACAAAAAACGTGCGAAGCCCGACAGTCGTTTGCAAACGGGCGATTATTTACGTATTCCGCCCGTACGACAAGCGCCCTCTCAAGCACACGATGATTGGATTGCGCCCGCAACCACTCGAGCGATAGAAGCTTGCGTGCTTTTTGAAGATGAGCGATTAATTATTTTGAATAAATTGGCTGGCTGGGCGGTGCATGGTGGTAGTGGTGTTAGCCTAGGCGTCATTGAGGCACTGAGAAAAGGTCGCCCCCATCAGACATTAGAATTGGTTCATCGGTTGGATCGCGGTACTTCGGGTTGTCTCATGGTAACTAAAAAACGTTCTGCGTTAAAACAACTTCACGAAGCATTGCAAAATGGCCTGATTAAAAAAACTTATTTAGCGTTAGTCGTGGGTGCTTGGTCAAAACGAAAAACACGGGTGGATCAACCTTTACTCAAGCGATCACTACCTCACGGTGGGCGTATTGTGAGTGTGGATGCTGAAGGTAAGCAGGCGCGTACAGAATTTAAATTATTAATGGGGCATGCTCAGGCCAGTTTAATTCGTGCGATGCCGATCACTGGGCGCACGCATCAAATTCGCGTGCATTGTCAATTTACAGGCCATCCCATTATTGGTGATGAATCCTATGGTATTGCTGTTGCGGATCGTGCCTTTAAAGCTTGGGGAATTACTGGGCTGTGTTTGCATGCCCATCAATTGGAGCTGCCGTGGAATGATAAAACAATGACGATTGTTGCGCCGTTGCCCGATCAATTTCAACAAGCCATTGCACGATTGCAGCAAGAGGGCGCGGTTATTCATGAACAGTTATGAAGTCATTATTTTCGATTGGGACGGCACATTAATGAATTCTGTGCCAAAAATTGTTTCCAGTGTACGAGATGCGGTGCGTACGTTAGGATGGCAAACTTTATCAGATATTGAAATTCGCGAAGTGATTGGCTTGGGTTTGCCAGAAGCCTTTGCGCAATTATTTCCACAGGCAGGTGTTGCAGAGCGTGAGCAATTGCGTGCTTATTATGCCGAGCATTTCAGTCAACAGAATCAAACACCGAGTCCACTGTTTGAAGGTGTTGAACCGGTGTTAGCACAGCTAAAAAAACAAAATTATCAATTGGCCGTTGCCACTGGAAAAAGTCGTCGTGGTCTTGACCGTGTTTGGCAAGAGGTCGATATTGCGCATTATTTTATGACCAGTCGTTGTGCGGATGAATCTCGTTCTAAGCCTCATCCTCAGATGATATTGGAAATTTTGGATGAGTTAAAATTATTACCCAATCAAGCTGTTGTAGTGGGTGATACTGAATTTGATATGGAAATGGCGCAACGGGCAGGCGTTGATCGTATTGGTGTTAGCTATGGTGCTCATGCTAAAGAGCGATTATTAAAATATCTGCCAGTTGCTTGTTTGGATCACATCAGTGAATTAATGCCGTTATTAAATAACAGGAGTATTCCTTTATGACTGAGTCACAAGAAAATAGTAAGCCCACAGATAAGCAATGGCAATTGATTGAAAAATTATTAACTCGATCACTGAATGAGCAAGTAAAAACTCGGCGTTGGAATTGGGTCTTTAGAATTGCTTTGTTAGCATTTTTATTTTTTTCTATGTGGAGTTTTGATTCTAATTATCAAGAAGTGTCTATGCAGCGCGCTCATACTGCCGTCATTGATATTCAGGGTGAAATTATGGCAGATAGCGGAGCCAATGCGACGGATATTATTGCTGCACTGCGTAAAGCTTTTGAAAATCCACATGCGAAAGCTGTGTTATTAAAAATTAATAGCCCGGGTGGCAGTCCAGTGCAGGCCAGCATGATTTATGATGAAATTATGCGACTTAAGAAAAAGCATCATAAAAAAGTTTATTCTGCCATTACGGATTATGGCGCTTCTGGTGCTTACTATATTGCGGCTGCCAGCGATCAGATCTATGCCAATGCCGCCAGTATTGTGGGTTCCATTGGTGTGGTTAGCAGTGGTTTTGGTTTCCCTGAAGTTTTATCAAAAATTGGTGTAGAGCGACGCGTACTTGTCTCTGGGGAAAATAAAGTTGAAATGGATCCTTATTTACCTTTAAAGCCAGAAGAAGTTGCCCGATTCAAGACTTTGTTAGCTGACATCCATCAGCAATTTATTGCTGATGTGAAGGCAGGGCGTGGTACTCGTTTAATAGAGCAACCCGATACCTTTAGTGGCTTATTTTGGACAGGTTCTCAAGCGGTAAAATTAGGTGTCATTGATGGTTTGGCTAGCCCAGATACCGTAGCTCGTGATGTGATCAAAGAAACCCATCAGGTGGATTATACGTTAAAACCAGATTTTTTAACGGGGCTAACGGATCGTTTTGGCGTGACCTTAGGTCAAGGTATTGTGCAAGCGTTAGGTTTATCACAGCACGCACTGCAAATACATTAACGATTTTTTCATAATCGATAGCTGGTCATAGTCATTAATTTTGACATGCCTTTCATCAAGATTTTTGCGATGAAAGGCAATTGAATGGCGCCTGCTTGTAGCGCTGTGGTTGCATGATGTGCTTCATCTTGTCTCATTTGATGTAGTATTTTTCGCGTTTTTTGATCTTCGTGGGGAATTTGTTTTAAATGACTGTCTAGATGTGCGCAGACCTGATTTTCGGTTTCCACCACGAAACCTAAACTCCATCGATCACCTACCAAGCCGGCGGCTGCGCCCAACGTAAAAGATAAAGCATACCAGAGTGGATTTAATTGACTGGGTTGCTCATTAAATTCTGCTAAACGTTGTTGGCACCAAGCTAAGTGATCACTTTCTTCTTGTGCTGCTTGTTGCATTGCAATTTGAGTAAGATGCGATCGTGCAGTGAGTGCTTGGCCTTGATAGAGCGCTTGAGCGCATACTTCACCGGTGTGATTGATGCGCATGAGGCCAGCGATATGTCGTATTTGTTGCGCTGATAAGCGTGTTTCTGCAGCCTTGTCACCAGGAGAAGCGTGTGCGCTAGGTAAGGCAGACGATACAGTTTTCAGCGCCTGGTCGCAGCGAACTAAAAATCTATCTAAAGGGCTTAGCATTGATTTCTACTCCAGTAATTTAAATTTGAAATGAACCACAGCATTATAATCATTGATGACATTACTCAGGAAGGTTAGATATGTCCAGTCTCCACATGCCTTTCCAATTACACAGCAATTATCAACCGGCAGGTGATCAACCGACGGCCATTGCTGCATTAGAAAAAGGTATTTTTTCTGGCTTGGCACAACAAACTTTATTGGGTGTGACCGGTTCTGGAAAAACGTTTACCATTGCCAATCTTATTCAGAAATTACAGCGGCCTACTTTAGTCTTGGCGCATAATAAAACCTTAGCCGCGCAACTGTACGGAGAATTCAAACAGTTTTTTCCCAATAATCACGTGGAATATTTTGTTTCTTACTATGACTATTATCAGCCGGAAGCTTATGTTCCTGCTTCCGATACTTTTATTGAAAAAGATGCATCTATTAACGAGCATATTGAGCAAATGCGTTTGTCGGCAACCAAGGCTTTGTTAGAATATTCCGATACCATTATTGTTGCGACTGTTTCAGCAATTTATGGATTGGGTGATCCGCAAGCCTATTTTAAAATGATTTTGCATTTAGATTGCGGTGATAAATTAGATCAGAGAGCTTTAGTGCGTCGATTAGCAGAAATGCAATATAAGCGTAATGATGTAGATTTCCGTCGTTCGACTTATCGTGTGCGGGGTGATGTGATTGATGTGTATCCTGCTGAATCTGATGAGCATGCCATACGTATTCAATTATTTGATGATGAAATTGAATCGTTGCGCGTGTTTGATCCATTAACCGGCGCTATTGAGCGGGAGGTTCAACGTTATACCATTTACCCCAAAAGTCATTATGTAACACCTCGTGCAACCGTCTTAAGTATTATTGATCAAATTAAAGCAGAACTAGCTAAGCGTTTGACTGAGCTAGAAGCTAACAATCAATTGGTTGAGGCGCAGCGTTTAAATCAGCGCACACGTTTTGATTTAGAAATGTTACAAGAATTGGGTTATTGCAGTGGAATTGAAAATTATTCTCGCTATTTATCAGGGCGAAATCCTGGAGAACCACCGCCGACTTTATATGATTATTTGCCCAAAAATTCTCTATTAGTGATTGATGAATCTCATGTCACTATTCCGCAATTAGGTGCCATGTATCGGGGGGATCGTTCGCGAAAAGAAACTTTGGTGAATTACGGATTTCGATTGCCTTCCGCTTTGGATAATCGGCCCATGATGTTTGAAGAGTGGGAGCGCATTATGCCACAAGCGATTTTTGTTTCCGCAACGCCGGGGTCTTATGAAGCTGCTCATGCGGGGCAAATTGTAGAGCAGGTGGTACGGCCGACGGGATTAATTGATCCTGAGATTGAAGTGCGTCCAGTAACGACTCAAGTAGACGATTTATTATCAGAAATTCGTTTGCGTGTGACAGATAATGAGCGTGTATTAGTGACGACTTTAACAAAAAGAATGGCGGAAGATCTCACGGAATATTTTTCCGAACATCAAGTGCGCGTGCGATATTTACATTCAGATATTGACACGGTTGAGCGTGTGGAAATCCTGCGGGATTTGCGATTGGGAAAATTTGATGTATTGGTGGGTATTAATTTATTGAGAGAAGGTTTGGATCTGCCAGAAGTTTCATTGGTTGCGATTTTAGATGCGGATAAAGAAGGCTTTTTACGTTCAGCCCGTTCATTAATTCAAACCATTGGCCGTGCTGCCCGTCATGTGAAAGGTAAAGCAATTTTATATGCTGATCGAATCACAGACTCGATGAAGGTAGCCATAGATGAAACAGAACGACGGCGAGATAAACAGATCGCTTTTAATTTAGCGCATGCTATTGTGCCTAAAAGCGTGTCGACCAAAATTACCGATATTATGCAGGGCGCTTATGCAAACCAATCCAGTTCAGCTAGAAAAGTAGCTGAATCTGTTGGCCCTTATGCCGTAGATATAGCTCAAGGCGATCTTAAGACCCTAACAAAAAAACTGGCGCAGTTGGAAAATACCATGTTAGAGCATGCGAAAAATTTGGAGTTTGAACAAGCTGCAGCGGTGCGTGACCAGCTGAGTGTCTTACGGGATCGCGTGATTCGTTCTGGATTATAATCCAGCTTGTTGAATATTGAGTTAGAGCCTGTTTAAAATCTACTGCACTTGCCAATACTTTGTTGAAAATCAGCTCAAAATGCTCATGTATTATTTATACGTTCCGCTTTTTCACTGATTTTCGCCGCGTCTTGGCTGCGTTCGTGACGATTTAAACAGGCTCTTAAAGATGGAAAGGGTATTCAGCCTTGTTGACGTCGGCACAGAATACCTTGTTCTTAGTAACTCAGAGCACTATAATCCGCGCTCTTTTTTGACCCAAAGCATTCGCTCCCTTTATATATAGACACGTAGCTCAGTTGGTTAGAGCACCACCTTGACATGGTGGGGGTCGGTGGTTCGAGTCCACTCGTGTCTACCATTTTGATGATTGATGAAAATCGCCCATGCCCATAATCACTTTGCCCGATGGCTCTCAGAAAATCTTTGATCAACCTGTCACGCTCTTACAAATCGCTCAATCGATTGGCGCTGGTTTGGCAAAAGCTGCAATTGCAGGTCAAGTCAATGGTCAATTATTAGATGCTACTTTGCCGATTCATGCAGATGCTCATGTCCGTATTATTACGGCGAAAGATCCTGAAGGTTTAGAAATTATTCGTCATTCCTGCGCGCATTTGTTGGGTCATACGGTTAAGCAATTATTTCCCAATGCGCAAATGGCGATTGGGCCAGTGATAGATAAAGGTTTTTATTACGATATTGCTTGTGCGCAAACTTTTACCCCAGAAACGCTCATCGCTATTGAAGCGCGGATGCGTGAATTAATTCATAAAGAATATGATGTGGTTGTGAAAGTAGTTTCTCGTGCTGAAGCGCGAGCCGTTTTTGTTGAGCGACAAGAAAGCTATAAATTGCAGATCGTCGATGCTATTCCTGATGGTGAAACCATTAAGCTTTATTATCACGAAGAATATATTGATATGTGTCGAGGCCCTCATGTGCCTAATACCCGTCACTTAAAAGTATTTAAGTTAACTAAAGTGGCGGGTGCTTATTGGCGTGGTGATGCCACTCGTGAAATGTTGCAGCGTATTTATGGTACTGCATGGGCTAAGCAGGCAGAGCTAGATGCTTACCTTCAGCAAATGGAAGAAGCAGAAAAGCGCGATCATCGTAAAATTGGTAAGCAGTTGGGGCTATTTCATACCCAGGAAGAAGCACCAGGCATGGTGTTTTGGCATCCGGATGGTTGGACTATTTATCAGCAGTTGGAAACCTATGTTCGTCAGACCTTAAAAGTACAGGGTTATAACGAAATTCGTACACCACAGGTAGTAGACCGTAAGTTGTGGGAAAAATCAGGTCATTGGGACAAATTCCGCAAAGATATGTTTACTACGGGTTCTGAAGATCGTGACTATGCAATTAAGCCAATGAATTGTCCCTGTCATGTTCAAATCTTTAATCAAGGTTTGCGCAGTTATCGTGATTTACCCTTGCGTTTGGCTGAATTTGGTTCCTGTCATAGAAATGAACCTTCGGGTACGCTCCATGGTCTAATGCGAGTACGCAGTTTTACCCAAGATGATGCACATATTTTTTGTACAGAAGATCAAATTCAAAGTGAAGTGTCGAATTTTATTGATTTGGTTTTTAGTGTTTATCGAGATTTTGGTTTCGATGAGGTGCTGATTAAGTTGTCGACTCGGCCGGAGCAGCGAGTCGGTTCTGATGCCATTTGGGATAAAGCTGAACAAGCCTTGCAGCTGGCGTTAGACAATAAACAATTAGCTTGGGAATTATTGCCGGGTGAAGGTGCGTTTTACGGGCCAAAAATTGAATTTTCTTTGAAAGATTGCATTGGTCGAGTTTGGCAGTGCGGCACAATTCAGGTGGATTTTTCGATGCCTGAGCGTTTAGATGCCAGTTATATTACCGAGACCAGTGAGCGTAGAACGCCAGTCATGTTGCATCGAGCAATTTTAGGTTCCTTCGAGCGTTTCATTGGCATTTTGATTGAGCACTATATTGGTTGGATGCCAGTTTGGTTAGCGCCTCAGCAGATAGTAGTGATTGGAATTACCAACAAACACACCGATTATTGTCAAAAAGTAGTAAAAGACCTATCAGATCTGGGCTATCGTGTATTTTCAGACTTGAGAAATGAGAAGATCGGCTTTAAAATCCGCGAGCATACTTTGCGTCGCGTTCCTTACCTTTTGGTTTTAGGTGATAAAGAAGTTGCCGATAACACCATTTCCGTAAGAACCCGCAGGGGCCAAGATCTTGGTAGCCTATCACTCGCAGCTTTTATCGGAACGCTGCAATCGGCCATTCAACAGAAAGGGCGGATAGATGAGCAATCACCTTAGCTTGTCGGTGGTGGGCTTTGTATTATTTCCAAGATGGGCACTATCCACTTGTTATTGTTTTTTGGGAGATTACCGTTATTAAACAGCAGATAAAAAAAGGAACCGGCGGCAAAAGGAATCGAATTAACGAAGAAATTGAATTACAGGAACTTCGGTTAATCGCAGAGGATGGAAAACAAGTTGGAGTTGTCTCCTTACAAGAAGCATTGGCAGCAGCAGCAGCTGTTGGTTTAGATCTTGTCGAGATTTCGCCTGACGCTGAGCCTCCAGTCTGTCGGATCATGGATTTTGGTAAACATGTATTTGATGAGAAAAAGAAGCGTGCTGAAGCCAAAAAG
>JAHFSE010000061.1 GCA_023265895.1 Gammaproteobacteria bacterium | reverse complement strand
CCTAATCAAATTTAATCATAGTGATTAGATTTGATTGAGGCAAGATCTATTTCTGCGCAATCAACGAAGCAAAATTAAAACACTGGAACCAAGGTAAAACCTGACGAAAGCCTTCTTGAGTTAACCTTTGTTGATGCTGTTCTAATGTTTCTGGATTTAATATTTTTTCTAATGCAGAACGCTTTTGGCTAATTTCTAATTCGCTATAACCTTGCGCACGTTTAAAAGCCAGATGTAACTCATTCAATGCATTTTCTTGATAGGCATTATTAAAAATAATTTTCTCAGATAAAATAAGTATGCCACCAGGATTTAGACCTTGGTAAATTTTTTGAATTAATGCATCGCGTTTTTCTTGCGGAATAAATTGCAAAGTAAAATTTAATACCACAATAGAAGCATCGGCAATCACTACATCAGCAATATCAGCACAAACTAATTCAATGGGATGAGAAAATTCTAAGGCGTTGAGTTGTTGCCGACATTTTTCTAGCATCGCCTGTGATTGATCTACGGCAATAAATTCACAATTGGGTTGTTTAATCGCTTGTGCCATGGCACAAGTGGCAGCACCCAGGGAGCAGCCTAAATCATAATAACGACTATGAGGTTGGGCGTAATAGGCAGCGATAACACTGAGCTGTGCAATCACCGTGCGATAGCCGGGTACTGAGCGATGAATCATGTCCGGAAAAACATTGGCTACTTGGGCATTAAATTCAAAGGGCGGAATGTCGCTAAGCGGATGATTAAATAGTTGATCTTTAGTTGATGGCATGCTGAATAATTTCACCTTAGATTAAGTTGTTGGGCTAGCATAACTTAATCTAAGGTTGACTGAAAAGTGATTATTTCTCTTGTTGCAGGGTGATAGCTTCTTTAATTTTAGCAAGAAATTCATTTTGTGTTATTTGAATTTCTTGTTCAGAAAGATGAGATGTTTCTGCAATAGATTTAATAGATTCTTTTCTTAAAAATATTCTACTAACAATATTATTCGAACCTTTATAAAGAAATTCTTCTTTGAATGCCTGTTGTAAAATATCAGAAATGACGGGATTATTATTGCTATCTATTTTGCCTTCAGAATATTGCTTTACTAAGTTTATTAGAGCAGGTGACGTCATAACTACCTCGAAATAAGTTGAATAAAAAATCAGAATCTTAGTATCTAATACCAAACCGTCTAAACTACGTGATTTGATTTTTTTATGCAATTTATTTTGTATGTAAGTGACCCGTTAAATAGGGTCGGCCGCTTTTTTTATTTAATAAAGAAAAACTTATGCCGCCATTTTTTTGTTCTGAGTAGAAGCTGACAGATGTAGGTAAAAAAATGGCAGATTTAAAATGAACTTTAGTTTTTATAAACGGATTATTATGTAAGTTTAGTGCGGCTAAACAACGTGCTTTGCTCCACATGCCATGCGCTATGGCCTGATTAAAGCCAAATAATTTCGCGCTGACTTTGGATAAATGAATGGGATTAAAATCTTCCGAAATACATGCATACGCTAGACCTAGATTTTTTGGTAACTGCCATGTTTCTGTTTTTTTAGTCAGATTTTTATGCTCTTTTTTAAATGATAAAAAATCGAAATCGAGTGAGCTGGATTTCTTGTTGAGGAAAATACTTTCGCTTTGCCAAAGAGATTCATTCTCGATAAAAACTTGAGTTGTCAGTGTAATTTCAAGTCCTAGTCGCGTTTCTCGAGTTTTGGTGATGTGCGTTGTTATATCAAGCGCTGCTTGTCGGGGTATAGCCTTGAATTGAGTAATGTGATTGCTCAAATGAATGAGGCCCATGGGAGAAAAGGCAATGGGAGATTTTAGTAAAGCATAAAATTGCAACCGAAAAGCCAGTATATGGGGATAGGTGATAGGCAAATAAATGGAGGTTGAAAATCCACATAAGGTTTCATAGCGGATTAAGTTTTCTGTTGAGACCATTAAATTTTTTAGAAGATAAATATTTTCGTCTGGCTCAATGCGGTTTGAGGTATGCCATCGATTCTTAATCAATTTAAGGGCTAAATTGCCAATCAGTGATTTAGCTGAGGGCTTGTGTTTTAAATGAAATGGAGCGGCATTTTGCATAAAAATTCAATCACTCAAAGTAGTTGGTACGATAGAAATATATCATTAATGCGCTATTTTTCTAAGGCACTGATTTAATTATTTCGCGTGATGTTACGCTTGCTGATTGATGGTAAGATATTGATTGATCAATTTTCTGGAGGTGTATTTATGAGCATGTTAATTACTAATATAAGATATATTCCTGCTAATTCCGATGCTGCTTCTAGATTGCCAGTTTTACCAGCGCCGCTATCGGGTGTTTTAGCGCGGTTGGATTCTCCTGTTTTAGATCACATAGTTGATTATGATCAAATCTTAATTTTAAGATTTCGACGTGATTTTGATTCAATGAGAAATCATCCGTCTCGAATACGTATTCGAAATGAGGGCGTAAATTTTAATGAAATTTCGGTTTTAGATTCAGCTATCTGTAATAACGGTTTGATTGCAAAAGATGTTTGTTCTATTGAAACGGTGATTCAGTTGGCGGACGCTAGAAATGGGGAAACACATGGATTAAGAGCAGTGGTCACTTTCAATGATAGACGTGGTGATCGAGACTATTGTCTACCTTTTCCGATGAGAGAACCCGCTACTCACCAACCTCATTCTCCATCGATACTTTCCCGTATTGCCCGTGCTTTGACACCAGAAACTAGGCGGCGCGCACGGCCACTAGCGTCATCGCCGAATCGTTATCTTAATGACGCTGAGGTTGCTGCAGTTGCCGCTGGGAGAGGTTTGCTACAGTCTCGGAGTTCTGATGGTTATATTTCAATTGATGGTCGTCGACTGAGACAATTATTAGATGATGAAGAAGCACGTCATCAAACTTCATCTGCACAAAATGGTGAAAGAGAATCTGCCGGCATAGAGCACCATGAGATCATCACTCGAAGAACCGCTTCTGGGGGATGGGAGTCTGAGCTGTAATTCAACATTCAATTTGAAATGGCAGCAGTGCTACAATAGTATCCCGCCTTTATGAACTGTTTTTGGGAATCACTATGGATCACGCTGCTGTTATTGAGCATCAATTAAAAAAAATTCCATTACTGACTCAATTAAATGAGTTGGATAAAAAAACACTTTTTGAAACCATTGCGGCTGATTTAAAAGCTCATCGAGCGGTATTAGTTGCTCATTATTATACTGAGCCTGAAATTCAAGCATTAGCAGAAGCAACTGGTGGTTACGTTGCCGATTCCTTAGAAATGGCACGTTTTGGCCGCCAACATTCCGCGCAAACGATTGTCGTTGCGGGTGTGAAATTCATGGGTGAAACGGCAAAAATTTTGAGCCCAGAAAAGCGTGTGTTATTAGTGCAATCAGAAGCCACTTGCTCGTTAGATTTAGGTTGTCCCATCGATGAATTTTCTGCTTTTTGCGATCAATATCCTGATCGAACTGTTGTCGTGTACGCTAATACTTCAGCGGCAGTTAAGGCGCGTGCAGATTGGGTGGTGACTTCTAGTATTGCAGTCGATGTGATTGAATATTTAGCCGATCAAGGTAAAAAAATAATTTGGGCGCCGGATAAACATTTGGGCCGTTATATTCAACAAAAAACTCAGGCTGATATGATTTTATGGGAGGGCGCTTGTATCGTCCATGAGGAATTTAAGGCCCGTGGTATTTTACAGGTGAAGCAGGTATATCCCAATGCTGCAGTATTGGTGCATCCCGAATCACCAGCAGCAGTTTTGGCATTAGCCGATGTAATTGGTTCGACCAGTCAATTAATTCGAGCAGCGCAGACTTTGCCGAATCAACAACTGATCGTCGCAACTGATCGAGGTATTTTTTATAAAATGCAGCAAGCGGTACCTAACAAGTTATTGCTTGAGGCCCCCACAGCAGGTGAGGGGGCAACTTGTCGCAGTTGCGCCCATTGTCCTTGGATGGCGATGAATGATTTGGTGGCTTTATCGCAGGTGTTTGCTAATCCAATGAGTGAAGTGTTGATTGATTCAGACTTAATTGGGCGTGCAGTGACGCCGTTACAGCGGATGTTAGATTTTAAGCAATAGCGCGTTTAAAAAAATTAAAATTGCGCTAAGTTCTTTTTGTACTGTTTTATCTCTTCAATGCGTAAAGCAATTTTGGCGCTGAGTTGGTAATTATTTTTGGCTAGATTCAGTGCGTATTTTAGTTGTTCGATTGCTTGGTTATGCTGATTTAAAAGAAATAAAATTTCGGCCTGTGCTTGATAGGCGCTGATATTATGATGTGCTGCGCTACTGGCATCGGCCAATAAACGCCATAAATAAATATTATTGGGTTGTTTGGCTAATTGAGTTTCTAGCAAGGATACAGCTTGGGCTGCTTGATGATTGCGTAATAAACTTTTTGCTTCATAGACGCTTAATACGTAATTGTTGGGGTTCATGGCTAATGCTTGCTGCAACAAGGTGCTGGCAGCGACATATTGATGGGAAATTAACAGTGCTTCAGCCTCAGTAATGATGTAGTCAATTCGTGTGGGATCTTGTTGACGTAAGGATTGTAGTATTTTAAGCGCTTCTTGGCTGCTTTGTGCCTTGATATAGGCATTGGCTAAGCCATAACGATAAATGGTATTACTGGTGGGTGCATTAATATCACTGAGCGCAGCGGCAAAGCGACGAATATCATCTTTATGGCTTGCTTTGCTGAGCATGATTAGGGTTCTGGTGCGAATGAGTTGATATTCTAAATCCTCTTGACTCAGTGGCGCCGGTGGAAATTGTGCTGCTTTATTATTGGCATCGGCAATGCGAGATTCCGTGACTGGATGGGTGAGGAGAAACTCTGGAATATTGCTCGCATCTTTCATTTTTTGAAATAAACGGGGCATGGCATAGGGATCCATTCCGGAAGCAGCCAAGGTATTCATACCTAAACGATCGGCTTCTTGCTCATTTTGCCGACTGAATTCTAATGAAGATTGAACGGCAAAGGCTTGAGTGCTGGCAATGGCTGCCAGCCCAGGATCTGCGCCTTGGGTGGCAGCAATCGCAATACTGGCTAACAGCGCGGCAAAACTAATGCGTTGCGTGTTTTGTGATTCCGCTAGACTGCGAGCAAAATGTCGTTGGCTTAAATGGGCAATTTCATGGGAAAGTACCGCTGATAGTTCAGCCTCCGACTCGGCATAAAGCAGTAGCCCAACATTAATACCAATCACACCACCGGGTACTGCAAAGGCATTAATGCTTTCTTGATCAAGGACCAAGACAGTGAGGCGAGGTGTTTTTAATTCGCTGTGTGCTGCAAGGCGATACACCAGGTGCTCAAGATAATCGTTGAGCATAGGGTCATAGATCAATTTGGTATGAGCGCGTGCATTACTCAGCCAAATTTGGCCAATCTGGTATTCTTCCTCCAGCGAAATAATCCCCGAGGTGCTGTCTCCTAAAACAGGTAATTCAGCGGCTAAACTCGCCTGAATGCTGAATAAACAGTAAAGGATCAGGCAGATTTTTTTGAGCTCTAGCACCGGCAGATACTCTTGTTACAATCGTGATGGTTTCGAAAGTGGTTTATAAAGATTAGTCTATATTGAAAGAAACAAAGGATTGAGAAAATTTCATGGAATTACGCGATCACCATTTGTATCCCAGTCGTTTTTGTCTCTCACCTAACCATGATAAGCGTCCTGATTCGGACGATGTTAGCTTAATTGTGTTGCACAATATGAGTTTGCCGCCCAGGATTTATGGTGGGCATTTTATTGAGGATCTATTTTTAAATCGATTGGATGCGTATGCGCATCCTTATTTTTTAGGCATAGCGCAGCTCAAAGTATCTAGTCATTTGGTGATAGATCGCTCTGGTGATGTGACCCAATATGTGCCTTTTAATTTACGAGCTTGGCATGCTGGTGTGTCTTGTTTTGCTGGTCGAGCTCGTTGTAATGATTTTTCTATTGGTATCGAGTTGGAAGGTTCCGATGAAGATGCTTTTACCGATATTCAATATCAAATTTTGTTGCCCATTCTTCAGTTGTTACAACAACATTATCCAAAAACTGCACAACATCCGATTATGGGGCATGAGCACATTGCACCTGGGCGAAAAAGTGATCCAGGCCCTTTTTTTGATTGGAATCGATTGCAGCAAGTTGGCTTGCGCTGTTTGAATTAAAGATGGGTATCCAGCCATTGAATTAAATGGCCAATCACTTGATCGCGACAGGTTTCATTGAAAAGTTCATGGCGTGCGTCTGGATAAAGATGAGTTGTTAGATTTTTAATCCCTATTTTTTTTAACCGACGGCCAAGACTGCTAAATTGTTTACTAAAATTGCCGACGGGATCTTGTGAACCCGCAATTAAATAATAAGGAATATTTTTGGGTAGTCGAGCATGAACTGAAAAACGATAGAGCTGTAATAATTCCTCTGCTAAATCAATCCATAGTTGGTTGGTACATATAAATCCGCAATGAGGATCAGCTACATAAGCGTCGACTTGTTGAGTATCTCTTGATAGCCAATCGCAGCTTGTTCGATTGGGCTTGAAGTGGCGATTATATTGTTCAAAAGTCAGGTAATGCACCGCTCGATTCGCTGATCGCGGACCGATTCGCACGGCTTCTATTCGAGATAACCAGTAGAGTGATCGGAGTAATGTCATGGGAATTAAGGATGAGCCGCATAGAATCATGCCTGCCAAAAGATTGGGGTAAGCAATGGCATAACTCTGCGCAATAAAAGAACCCATGCTATGGCCCAGTAGAGCAATGGGCTTATCTGGATGAATGGCGTGAACCCAATCATGGACTTCTTTAACGTCATCTATGACTTTTTTCCAGCCATGATCATCAGCAAAATGCCCTTGTGTTTCCGTATCTGTGATACTGGCGCCATGACCTCGGTGATCATGAGCAACCACAATAAAACCAGCATGATTGAGTTGCTGTGCTAAGTCGTGGTAGCGTGCGCTGTGTTCCGCCATGCCATGCAGGATATGAATAACCGCCTTAGCTGTTTGTGTTGTTGGCAACGGCCATCGTCTTACACCAATCAGATGTCCATCAGCAGTGGAAATACGATGTAGATTTTTAGCGAATCCCTCTGAGTTAAGCATAGGATGGGTGCCTCTTAAAAAAATAGCAGTTAGGATGCAACGGCTGCTGGTTTCTTGTTAAAGAAAGCCATGATTTTTTGTTTTGCTTCTGTTGAGGACAATCGTTGTATGAATAACTCACCTTCTTGATGAGCTAAATTTTTAATGTGATCTAAGTGGTGTGCTTTTAATAATTGCTTGGTTAATTGAACGCTGCCAGGGGGTTGTTGGGCTAATTTTTTTGCCATCGCATAAGCTTGTGTTTGGTAGCTTTCTACAGGGAAAACAGCATTAGCCAAACCTGTATTTAGGGCTTCTTGTGCAGTAATGGGTGTACCCAATAATAACCATTCAGAGGCTTTTAAATGGCCAACCAGTTGCGGTAATAAAAAGCTGGAAGCAGCTTCTGGGCAAGTTCCTAATGAAATGAAAGGGAGTTGTAGACGAGCATTTTCTGCAAGATAGACTAAATCGCAATGTAATAACAAGGTTGTGCCAATGCCTACTGCATGACCGTTTACTGCAGCAACCAATGGTTTTGGAAATGCAATCAATGCGCTGATAAAACGAGCAATGGGTGTCGATTGATAATCCAGTGGGCCAGCTAGAAAATCTTGTAAATCATTTCCAGCGGTAAATATATCGGCGCCACCGGTGATGAATAAAACGTGAATGTTTTCTTGCGTTTGGGCATATTGAAAAGCTTCTGTCAGTGCTTCATACATCTGGAAAGTCAGCGCATTCTTTTTTTCTAAACGATTGAGGGTGACTTTTAAAATATTGTCGGCTTGTTCGGTAGTAACTAAAGCGTGCGTATTTTGCATCATGAAAAAAACCATAGAGATGATAGATAAAAAATAGATCCCGCTAAAGTGCGGGGTAGGTGCGCGGCTTGATCAATCGTTTGAAGTTTTACCGAGCCGGTTTTTTCTTGGTCTCGATGGGTTCTAACGAAAGTCGCGTTGACGCTAAGCTATCATGCTTTGCTGCTTTCGCAAACTTAGGTGTTGAGCTGTTGTCGAGTAGATCGTCATCATCATCAGCATGTAAGGTATTGGGTTTATCTAAATTAATTCGCAAACGTAGATTATTTCTAGAGTCTGCATTTCTTAATGCTTCTTCAGCACTGATTTTGCCTTCTTTGTAGAGTTTATAAATAGCGGTATCAAAAGTTTGCATCCCCTGAGTTTCAGATAACTGCATGACTTCTTTCAGCATGTCTATTTCACCATTTTTAATTAATTCACAAATTCTTGGGCTGGCGAGCATGACCTCAACAGCGACTGCTCGTTTATTGTCTAGGGTTGGAATTAATCGTTGAGAAACGATCGCTCTTAAGTTTAATGATAAATCCATGAGCAATTGTTTATGTCGTTCTTCTGGGAAAAAGTTAATAACCCGATCAATGGCTTGGTTTGCATTGTTTGCGTGTAATGTTGAGACGCATAAATGACCGGTTTCTGAAAAAGCAATGGCGTGATCCATGGTGATCATATTGCGTACTTCGCCGATGAAAATAACATCGGGTGATTGTCTCAGGGTATTTTCTAGGGCATCGTTATAACTCAGAGTATCAACACCGACCTCTCGTTGGTTAACAATACAGTTTTTATGAGGGTGAATAAATTCAATGGGATCTTCGATGGTAATAATATGCCCGGAAGAGTTTTCATTCCGATAATCTAACAGCGAAGCCATGCTGGTGGTTTTACCGGATCCAGTGCCGCCGACCAGCAAGACCAAGCCGCGTTTTTGCATGATCAAACTTTTTAAAATATTCGGTAGCAATAAACTATCAAAGGCTGGAATTTCAGTTTTAATATTGCGGATGACTAATGAAATATCATTACGTTGTTTAAAAATATTGACTCGGAAGCGACCAATGCCAGGTTCAGAAATAGCTAAATTCATTTCTAATTTTTTTTCAAATTGGGCTTTTTGATCATCATCCATCAATTTATAAGCAATGGCTCTAGTAGCATTTTCAGATAATGCTGCTTTCGTTAAGGGCTTTAATTTACCAAAAACTTTAATACTGATTGGTGCTCCGCTAGAAAAAAACAAATCTGAGCCATCTTGTTTTACCATTTCCAATAAGTAGTCTTCAAAATCCATAAGATTGCCTTTTTATCTGCTAAGGGAAGTATCAGCTGCTGACAGTATAGACAAAGAAATGAAAGGGCGGAGGGGATGAATTGTTAGATTGCAGTGTGTCTAGCTGGGGGGATAAGTCATCATCCCGCAGTTTTACCGCAGGATGATGGATGGTGGCTTTATCAAGCTTTCTGTTCTTTCACCGCTTGAATGAGTTCAGCAGCGACTTTGGCGCCATCACCATAAACTAAGCTCGTATTATCTTCATAGAAAAGTTGATTTTCTACGCCGGAGAAACCAGTGCCTTTGCCGCGCTTAATGACATAAACGTTGCGTGCTTGATCCACATTAAGAATGGGCATGCCATAAAGCGGGCTGTTCTTATCGGTGCGAGCAACGGGGTTCACCACATCGTTTGCGCCAATGACTAAGGCCACATCGGTGTTAGCAAAATCAGCGTTAATTTCATCCATATCAAAAATTTTGTCGTAAGGAACGCCAGCTTCAGCCAATAAAACGTTCATATGGCCAGGCATGCGACCTGCGACTGGGTGAATAGCAAATTTTACGGTAACGTCTTCTTTTTCTAGCAGTTGAGCAAGTTCCCAAATTTTATGTTGAGCTTGCGCAACCGCCATACCATAACCCGGGACAATAATGACTTGGCCGGCAAACATTAAATTAGCGGCCACATCGTTCGGTGTGACAGATTTCATTTCTTTGTCGGTCATTGCGCTGCCTTGTGATTGCGCTGAGCCGACGCCAGAAAAGAAGACATTTTTGACTGAACGATTCATGGCTTTGGCCATTAAATGAGTGAGCAAAGTACCCGCTGAACCAACCACCGTACCCGCAATAATCATGGCTGCGTTATTTAATACGTAGCCTTCAAAGGCAACCGCAAGACCAGTAAATGCGTTAAAGAGTGAAATAACGACCGGCATATCTGCACCGCCAACAGGGATGGTGATGAATAAACCCAGCGTTAATGCAGCAGCAAAGAATAAAATAATGGGCATAGCGCTTTCTGCGTTAAATACCGCCATGCCTAAGAAAGCTGTTAAGGCAAACAAGGCGATATTAAATTTTTGCTGGCCGGGGAACAGAGAAGAACCATTATAACGACCATCCAATTTTGCCCAAGCAACTAAGCTTCCAGTAAAGGCAACGCAGCCGATAAAGGCGCCCATAATTGCCAATAACGCCACATCATTGCCGAGCAAATTCGCAACGTCTTGGCCATATTCTGGATTTAATTCCCCGCTGGCATGAAACAGTTCTACTGCAGCAATCGCTGCCGCTGCACCGCCACCCATCCCATTATAAAGCGCAATCATTTGCGGCATGTCGGTCATGGCAACTGTTCTGCCTGTGCTCCAAGCGTAATAACCGCCAATACCAATTGCTACAATCATCAAAATGTAATTAAAAAAGCCGTGTAGGTTGGGATCAAAGAAAGTCACCAGTGTGGCAACAACCATACCAGCACCCGCCCAAACAATCCCCCTTCGAGCGGTGAGCGGTTTGCTCATTTGTTTCAACCCTAAAATAAAGAGGGCGGCGGCGGCGAAATAGCTTAAATTTGTCAGGCTACCCATTATTTGGCTGCTCCTTTGCTGCTTTTAAACATATCGAGCATACGCTCGGTGACTACATAACCGCCGACGGCATTACCCGCACCCAGTAATACGGCAAAAAATCCAATGACTTGCTCGGTAAATGAGTTAGCACCTCCTAGAGCAACCATGGCACCGACTAATACGATGCCGTGGACGAAGTTTGAGCCGGACATCAGGGGTGTATGTAAAATAACGGGTACACGACTGATGACTTCATAGCCAGTGAAACCAGCCAGCATAAAAATATAAAGAGCAGTATAACCTTCAATCATGATGTCGCTTCCTGTGGTTGAGGCACTGAAGTGGGTTCCAAGCGTTGTGCGGTGGCTTCATGAACAATTTTCCCCGCGTGAGTTAATGCGCTTTGTGCAATGATGGGATCTTCCCAGTCCAAAGTAATTACACCCTCTTTCACGAATAGACTGATGAAATTGAATAAATTTTTTGCGTACATTTCGCTGGCATGAGCAGCCAATTGACTGGGTAAATTGAGCGGGCCAAAAACCGTAACGCCGCGATGGACCACATGTTCGCCGGGTTTTGTTAATTCACAATTACCGCCACCTTCTGCTGCAAGATCCACAATAACTGATCCACCCTTCATGCCTTCTACCGCCGCGCGGCTGATAATTTTTGGCGAAGGACGGCCAGGAATTGCGGCTGTTGTAATCACTACATCGGATTTGGCAATGTGTTCATCTAACACGGCTTGTTGTTTTTGCTTCTCTTCATCCGTCAAAGCGCGCGCATAACCACCCGAACCATCAGCGCTAACCCCCGTATCGATAAATTTCGCGCCCAAAGATTCTACCTGTTCTTTAGTGGCAGAGCGTACGTCATAGGCTTCAACAATAGCGCCCAAACGACGAGCGGTTGCGATGGCTTGTAAGCCAGCAACACCCGCACCAATAATCAATACTTTTGCCGGACGAATGGTGCCGGCAGCAGTGGTGAGCATAGGAAAAAATTTCTGGCACAGCTCAGCAGCAATTAACGTGGCTTGATAGCCCGCTGCGGCCGCTTGAGAAGATAATACATCCATGGATTGAGCGCGGGAGATTCGTGGAATCAATTCAAGGGAAAAGCTAGTAATACCTTTTGTCTTCAGCGCCATAATTCGCTCATCACTAGCGTAGGGCGCTAACATACCAATTAAAATGGATTGATTTGGATATTGCTGAATTTCTTCTAAGCTAGGCGGCGCTACTTTAATAATGATATTTGCTTCAGCAACCAATGGCGCTATCTGACTAACCGCCGTTGTTTCTTTATAGGCACTGTCATCAAAGCCAATAGAAGTGCCCATGCCACTTTCGATAGCAATCGCTAGGCCTAGGCCTTGTAGTTTTTTAGCAATCTCGGGTGTCAGCGCAATGCGTTTTTCGCCAAGGGTGGTTTCTTTAGGTGCAGCCAGCGTAATCGGCATGGTATATTTCTCCTTTGATCAGGCCTGCTCAAACGGCTCAGCATTATCCGCAGCTCATCGCTCGAGATCAATCCCAAATTTAAGGAAATTCCACGATGATTCAGCTTTATCAGTTTCCGCACGCTAATGCAGTGCGCAATATCAGCCCCTACTGTTTAAAAGTAGAAACCTTTCTTCGAATGGCCGAGTTGCCTTACGAGGTTGTCAGTGTCATGAATCCTATGGGGGCGCCGAAGAAAAAATTACCTTATATTGTGGATGGTGAAAAAACTATCGCCGATTCTGAGTTTATTTTGGATTATTTGATCGATCGCTATTCGCTCAATTTTGAACAGCGTCTCAGTGATCAGGATAAAGCTTTGGGCTTATGCGTTGTGCGGACTTTAGATGAACATTTTATTTGGACCCTCATGTACTCCCGTTGGTTAGATGATCGTTATTGGCCGGAATTTAAAAATTTAATCTTCAAAAAAATGCCTTTGCCATTACGCTGTATTATTCCCAATAAAATTCGCAAAAATATTCGGCAAGCAGTGTTGCTACAAGGTATGGCTCGTCATTCAACAGCGGAAATAGAAAGTTTTGCTAAAAAAACATTAACAGCGGTATCGCATTTGTTAGCAGACAAAACCTATTTATTAGGCGACCAACCCACGCGTTATGATGCTTCTGTTTATGCTTTTGTGGCAAACACCTTAAAATTACCGATGAATACCGCGGTTAAAGCCCATGCGCAGCAACTAAAAAATTTAGTCGATTATTGTGAGCGAATGGATCAACGCTATTTTTCTATTCAGTGAGCTGACTAATGCCTTTTGCATACTGAAATATTCGACTGCTTGGCTCAGATAAATTTATCTGAGCGGGTGCAGTTGATTCTTCCTGGATACGGGGAAGTGACCATACATTTTGTCTTGTTAACAGATTAAGCCATAGGAGTGACTCTTTAGTCCATGTGGGGCAAAGGTTTTGTTGTTCAGCAAGGGTTGCTTCGTAAAACAATCGACTGATTTGTCCTAATAAAGAATCTTCTTGCAACAAATAGGCATT
>JAHFSE010000174.1 GCA_023265895.1 Gammaproteobacteria bacterium | reverse complement strand
GCGTTAGTTATTCTTTAACAAGCAACTTAGAAAATCTTACATTGATAGGCTTTGCAGAAATTAATGCAACAGGTAATGAACTAGATAATACAATCTTCGGAAACTCAGCTAACAACATCATTAATGGCGGCGCAGGTGCTGATATATTGGTAGGTGACGATGGAGACGATTTATATATTGTCGATGATCTTGATATTGTTATTGAAATCGCCGATCAGGGGAAAGACACAATTCATTATCTCGCTTCTACAGATTACACGTTAGCGGATAATCTAGAAAATTTAACATTCGATCAAGCAGAAAATGGCACAGGCAACGAATTAGATAACATTATTACCGGCAATAATAAGAATAATATTATCGATGCAGGAGATGGTAATGACACGATTTATGGCGTCGCTGGCCAGAACCAACTCTATGGCGGTGATGGAAACGATATCATCTACGCTGGCTCTGGAGATGATAGCGTAGTAGAAGGCGGCGACGGCAGTGACATCATTCATGGTCAATCAGGCGCAGACACCATCAATGGTGGCAGCGGAAATGATGTGATTTATGGCGACGCTGATAACGACAGAATCAATGATTTCTCTGGTAATAATACCTTCTATGGTGGTGCAGGTAACGATGTTATTGCGGGATGCGGCACTTTCATTGGTGGTACTGGAAACGATACCCTTCGAGCAACGGCACCAAACTCTGCTGACATCTATATTTTTAATACGGGCGATGGTTCTGACACAATCACTGAACTAGCTAACAGTCTTGACAATACGCAAGACCAACTATTATTCGGAACGGATACCAATATTGATGCAGCTCATCTCTGGCTTCAAAAAACTAACAATGACCTTAAAATTTCAATTATTGATTCTAGCGACAATGTGATCATTAAGGACTGGTACTCAGCAAATGCACCCAAACATATCGAAATCATAAAATCGAGCGATGGAAAAACATTGCTAGACACTCAAGTTAATGCGTTAGTAGATGCCATGGCAACTTATAATAGCGGTCAGGGTAGTACACCAACCATCAACACATTAAGTGATTCGGCATGGACTGATCTTGTTTTTGCCAGCTGGAGCTAGCCTCTGACCCAAAAAATAAGGGCGCATCATGCGCCCTTATTTTTTATTACGATGATCATTCAACGACATCTGCTAAATATAAATTAGAACCTGCCTCACGAAATTCTTTTGCTTTTTCCTGCAAGCCTTGCGCTATCTCATTTTGGCCTTTGGCATAATCACGCACCTCTTGACTGATTTTCATCGAGCAAAATTTTGGTCCATATAGAACAAAAATGCGCATGTTTATGCGCTTCCTTAATTCACAATAAATTCGGTAGACACGCTTGTGATTCCAGCAAAAGTCTTTGATATTGCGCAGATATAAAAAACATAAGCCAAATCCCCAGTTGCGTTGATTGTTGGTTAAATGAATTAACCAATCGGCAATTTCAGCATTTTCTGTGGATGAACGTTTTTGATATCAATAACAGGTTTCACTGATGGTGAAAAGGCTACAGGCTAAACGAATACTCATGTTTTCCTAACGTAATACTTGTGTTCTTAGCTACAAAAATTCCCCAAAAACGGGAAAAAATACCAACAGGTCATAACATGGTATATTCTGGCATCTTCAAAGGAATTCATCTGCAACTGCCACTTAGCTCTACTTTAAGTAGATCACCCGGAAAATCAGGAAAAGAGGAAATCATGAGACCAGAAATCTACACCTTGCTAAAAAGTAAATTCAAGCATAAACCTATTGAACAAAAAAACGAAATATCAATTCTGATTGATAAAAAACATCTTGTTAGTAATAACAAAAAATTTATGCAAATGTATGATTGGATGTCTCGCGGGTATGATTTTGCCGAAAATTTAATTGGCAAACTGAGATATAGAAATTCTATACAGCAGTTACGATCTGATTTAATATCTAAACTTGAATGGAAAAACCACTGCAAAGTATTATACGTCTCAATAGGTACTGGGACGAATTTAAATTTCTTACCAAAATCAATTAATACAGATAGCCTAGAGATTGTTGGTCTTGATATCTCATTGGGAATGCTGCAGAAATGCCAAAAAAAATTTTCAAAGAAAATTAACCTTTCTCTAATTCATTGCGCAGCTGAAGAATTGCCATTCGAGAATAATGCTTTCGATATAGTTTTCCATGTTGGAGGAATTAATTTTTTTTCAAATAAAAAAGATGCCATCAGCGAGATGATTCGTGTTTCAAAGCCAAATTCAAAAATCATGATTGCAGATGAAACCTCTGACTATATAAATACTCAATATAAAAAAAGCCGGCTCTCAAAAAAATACTTTGAAAATGAACAATTCTATTTAA
The DNA here is from genome assembly GCA_023265895.1 of Gammaproteobacteria bacterium. Taxonomy (GTDB): domain Bacteria; phylum Pseudomonadota; class Gammaproteobacteria; order Pseudomonadales; family JAHFSE01; genus JAHFSE01. The sequence continues at coordinate 1,074 of JAHFSE010000174.1, read as the reverse complement.
GCGAAATCAAAAATAACGTTCCAGAGTTTGTCACAGAAAAGAAAATTGAATATTTATGGGAGAAAAAATTTTATTGCTTGACGTTTAGGAAACCCGCTTTACAATCGATATTCCAGTAAGGTGGAGTAATTCGAATAAATCAAAGCGGCGATATCCAGGATATCCTTCTAACGCAAAATGTTTACTATGAGGCTTGAATTGAATACAGGTGCTGGGTGTGGAAAACAATTGCACTCCATGACGCTCTGTCTGTGATGCCTGATGCACAGGCCCCCAAACAATTGCTTTGACACAGGCATAAGCATCAATAATGGAAAAAAATCTGCGCTATTTTTTAAACCAATTTCATCTATCCATTCACTGCCCATAGCTACAGGATGATGATGTAAACAAATCATCACATGATGTGTTTTTGTATTGGCTAACGTGTGTCGTAAGAAATCACACTGTGCTTGCGCTAACTGCCCCCATACCTCACCAGGCACATCAGAATCTAACAAAATAATGCGCCAGACGCCTTGCTCAATCACACAGGGGCTAAGATGTTTTGGATGGTCAACGGCTTGCGCCATAACTTCTATTTGATCATGATTGCCAGAAATCTGCACCACACGAATAGAATTGCGCTGTTTTTCTGTCATCATGAGTGATTACCTGTGCAATCGGCGAATAGACTTATTGGTTATAACTCAAGTTAGCTATTCTGCCCTGGAACTGGTTCACAAAATACTCAAATCACCTTATATAATTCAGAACCTTTCTCACGAAACTCTTTAGATTTTTCCTGCAAGCCTTGCGCTATCTCATTTTGGCCTTTGGCATAATCACGCACCTCTTGACTGATTTTCATCGAGCAAAATTTTGGTCCACACATAGAACAAAAATGCGCATGTTTATGCGCTTCCTTTGGCATAGTTTCATCATGAAAGCTACGCGCAGTATCTGGGTCTAAACCTAAATTAAATTGATCCTCCCAACGAAATTCAAAACGTGCTTTAGATAAAGCATAATCTCGCAATTGTGCAGCAGGATGTCCCTTAGCTAAATCTGCTGCATGAGCTGCTATGCGATAAG
>JAHFSE010000060.1 GCA_023265895.1 Gammaproteobacteria bacterium | reverse complement strand
CTTGATGGCTCAGCCAGAAATTATGGAAGGTAATGCATCCAACAAACAGTAAAGCAAGAGCAGCAATCAGTGCATTGAATGGTTTCATCAGAAATTCCTGAGTATGAATGATAAAAATCAGTGTAGATTAAAATTTCGCATTTTGACGAGGTGCGGCTATATAATTCCCTGTTAGTATCTTATGATTTTTCTGCCGTAGAATTTAAGCTTTTTTTAGAGGAGCGTTATTAATGTCTGGTGTATTTCCTATTGTCAGTCCTTCATCACGGCCCACAGGTAATGCTGTTTTACAAGAGCTGGGCCTTGTTATAAGCAGGATTACGCGTGCCGTCAGTACTATGCCAAGAATGCCATTGGGCGAAGGGATGCGTGCTGCGGGAAATTCAGAGCACAGGCTTTCTTTATTATTCGTTAATGAAGAAAATAATATGCGAGATTTAATGGATCAAGCTGCTCAGCAAGTCATTGAGTTGGTAACACAAAAAACAATCGAGCAGTTGCGCATGCCTGCTGTACGAGAAATCATTCAACCTATCATTGCTTTTGTCATTCATCGCATTTTTGTGAGGGATTTAGAACATTTTTTGACGGGATTACTTGAAGAGGAAATGTTAGAACAGCTGGTAAACAGAATAGCCGAGTATGAAATAACTCAGATAGCTGGTTATATGAGAGAAGCTATTCGAACCACGGGTTTTGGAATTCATGTTGAGGGATCAGAGATAATGATTCAACAAATAAAAGCAGCGATTGTTGCAATGGCTGAACAAATAATGCATGTGGTAAGCAATATTTCTGCGCTACAAAGGGGTGTGCCGATCAGTGATTTAATTCAGTCTCAATCAAGCTATCCATTGCTTGATCGGTAGGGGTATAAAGGGTAGCGCGTTGTTAAGTAATAACCCAAATTTATTTGCGTCACTCTGCGTCAGAATTTTTATGTGATGTGCTGTACTAATGCCGCGTAGCGGCTAGGCCTGCATTGGAAACAATAAAATATTTCGTCCCGTAGGGATGAGTGAATGTTTTTATTCGTGAGATCGGTAGGGAATATCCGAACAATCAACCGTAACACCTGTTATATCAAATTCAGCTAAGCAATCCTCAGCGAATCTTTTTGCTTTTGGTTGGTTTGCTGCAGGGCCGACCATAATAGATTGTAAGGTACCTTCCCAGTTGAGTTCAGTGTATTTAATTAATTCATAGGGGCGATATCTTGTCTTTACTTGCGAGGCATTATGCTTACATATTTTGAGAAATCGGTATTCTTTTTCATTCAGATAAGCTGGATGCTTGAAATATAAGGAGGCCTCCAGCATAAAGCTTGCGAGTTCGACGGAAATCTTCGTTAAAAACTCCCTTGTTTCAGGTAATGTATTTAGGCCCATTAAAATTGCATCGTCTATGTTAGGAATTGCATCAAGGATTTTTTCAATAAATGGAGTATAAATAGTTTCTAATTCTTGACTATCATAATATAGCGTTTCGAAGGCTCTAGTGCCACCGTCATTGGTGAATGTTTTTTCTAGATGATACTTATTAAATCCGAGGATATAGCCGCGTCCATCATCGGCATAATTCCGCCACTGTTCTAGATCATTACCTTTTGTGCTAAATGAACAAACAAAATAATAGGCAGTGTTCTGCGCACCGCTTGGACCAAATGCGTTATTAGAAAATTTTGCAAATGCTTGATGGTTGAGAGATCTGTTTTCTACTTTACTTCTTAATATAGTGGTTGCTAAAGATACGCCATGATTTAATTCAGATGTGTCATTTAGATTCTTAATGTCAGATAGCCAAAGAGTTTTGCTTTTTAATATATCTCTTAATCCGCTTTCGTTGGTGTAGTGATATATTAGGCTTCTTCCGAAGCTTACTGCGCGACTGTTATCTGAGGTTGGGTCGCCCTCAGCTAACGGCCGATTGTCACAGTTTCGAAGGAAATCTATTATTTTTTGCGTAGATGCTGAGTCTGGATTTTTGGCTTTGTTGTGGATGGTCTGAATTATTCTAAAAGCTTCTTCGCGTAGGGTGTTGAGAGCATTTTGTAAATCTTCCGGAAGTCTTATATCAGTCATCATCGTTCTCCTCTTCACTCGTCCCTACAGGACAAAATATTTTTTGTATTTATTTTGCATTGCAGGCCGTAAACGACCTGCCTACCATCAATAGCCGCTACGCGGCTGAAAAAAATTGGCTTCCCTCTTTTTTTCAAAGGACGTTTTTTTAAATCCAATTTTCTATTTGCAGTGCCTCAACTCTTTTAAATTCGCGCAAATTATTGGTGACTAAAGTGAGACCTTCACTACGTGCATGACCGGCAATGTGTAAATCATTGATGCCGATAAGGGTGCCTTTGCGCTCTAAGGTTGCGCGAATAGCACCATAGTGTGCTGCTGCTTTTTGACCGTAATCTAATACTTCTAAGCGCGAGCAAAAATCTTCAACGATGCGTAAGTTTTTTTCAGGATAGGCACTTTTTTCTGCGCCATGCATCAGCTCTGCAAGCGTGATCGATGAAATGGTGAGCTGCCCTGAGTGCAGCGTAAAGGCGCGCAAAGCTTTAGGAGGGTGACGCTTGAGAATATAAATGACAATATTGGTATCGAGCATGTATTTCAGCATTAAAAATCTTCTCTATTTGATTGTTGCTGCGTTGCTCGTTCTGGTATGAAATCATTAGAAACTCGATTTTCCTGGGTAAAGAAACTCTCCCAGCTATTTTCAATGGGTGCAATAATGCGTTCTTTGCCTACTGCGCGAACAGTGACTTTTTTTACATCACTGGGAAATCGCATTTCTGTGGGTAATCGCACAGCTTGAGTACGATTGTTGGTAAAAACAGTGCTGTTCTGCATATATTGCCTTGCTTGATTGGATTATATGGCACAAGTATATGGCGGTGTAGAATGTTTGGCAATGTTTTGGTGTTTTATATTGAAGGCTTTTATGCCATACTGAAAAATTATTGTCGAATATTGGAGGATTTGCCATGCACATCGTTAAGGTGTCGCAAGAAGGGAGAATTGTCATCCCTGCTGGTTTTCGAGAAAAGTATAATATTCATCAGGGTGACGAACTCATTTTTGAAGATAGAGGGGGCGAGCTTGTTTTATCTAGCCGACGCCAAAGATTGAGCAGTATTCAAGAAGAATGCTTTCATCTTTTGACAAAGGAATCCGGTAGTTTAGCTGATGAACTCATGGCTGAGCGTCGTCTAGAAGCGCGTAAAGAATTCAATAAAAAACAGGGGCGAACAAGAAATGCAAAGCCAAAAAGCCGTTCTTGATGCTTCTGCATTATTAGCTTGGTTGCAGAAAGAACCGGGTGGAGATGCAGTGTTTCGTTTTTTAGAAGATTATGCCTGTGTTATGTCTACGGTGAATCTGGCTGAGGTTGTTACTAAAGTAGGGCGTGCCTCGCAAGAAAGAGGTCGGCGCATTGCGTCTGCCATTAGCAGGATGGGTATCTCTGTGGAGTCCTTTAATGCTCAACAGGCGATAGAAACAGGTTTGTTAGAATCTACAACACGTACGAGAGGATTATCCTTGGGAGATCGTGCTTGTCTTACTGTTGCATTGGAGCTAGAAGCGGTAGTGCTGACAGCAGATGCTGCCTGGCAAAAACTCAAGTTGCCATTAGAGATTATTAATATTAGAGCACAATGATAATTTGTAGGGCGTCCTGGAAAATGTATTCCCGCCTGCGCGGGAATAACGCCTGAGAAGCTATAAAAATTGAGAATAGCGTAAAATATATTATTTCTTTTTGTTCTTCCCTTTAACGTCCAACAAGTCTTTTAAAAATCTTCCAGTATGCGAATGCGATAATTTTGCAATTTCTTCCGGTGTGCCAGAGGCAATAATTTTTCCGCCACCATTGCCGCCTTCAGGGCCAAGGTCAATCACCCAGTCCGCAGTTTTCACTACATCTAAATTATGCTCAATCACAATTAAAGTATTACCGTGATCGCGCAAGCGATTTAATACATTGAGCAATTGTTGAATATCATAAAAATGCAAACCAGTGGTGGGTTCATCCAAAATATAACAAGTATTTCCTGTATCGCGTTTGGATAATTCTTTGGCTAATTTTACCCGCTGGGCTTCACCGCCCGATAATGTAGTCGCCGACTGACCTAATCGAATATAAGATAAACCTACATCCATTAAAGTTTTTAATTTCTGCGCGACGCTGGGAATGGCAGTAAAAAATTCGTAGGCATCTTCCACTGTCATATCTAATACTTGATGAATGGTTTTGCCTTTATAGATAATTTCCAGTGTTTCTCGATTATATCGTTTTCCTTTGCATTGATCGCACATGACATAAATATCAGGCATGAAATGCATTTCAACTTTAATTAATCCATCGCCTTCGCAGGCTTCGCAGCGGCCACCTTTAACATTAAAGCTAAAGCGACCTACTTGATAACCGCGAGAGCGCGCTTCCGAAGTTGCAGCAAATAATTCACGAATTGGCGTAAATATTCCGGTATAAGTCGCAGGATTTGAACGCGGTGTACGTCCAATAGGGCTTTGATCTATGTCGACCACTTTATCTAACAAGTCGAGTCCTTCGACGCTTTCATATTCTGCTATGTCTAGCGTGGTTGCACCATTGAGTTCGGTGGCTAAAATCGGATACAGAGTTTGATTAATTAAAGTGGATTTTCCAGAGCCAGAAACGCCAGTGATGCAAGTAAATAAACCTAAGGGAATTTCGAGTGATACGGATTTTAAATTATTACCTTTAGCGCCAATTAATTTTAAAACACGCTCTGGATGATAGGGAATTCTTTGTTCTGGGATGGCAATGGCGCGTTTCCCCGAGAGGTATTCTCCAGTAATGGATTTTTCACAGCCAGTAATTTGTTTGGGTGTACCGGAAAAAACCACTTCACCACCATGAACGCCCGCATAGGGCCCCATATCCACTAAAAAATCTGCGTTGCGAATGGCATCTTCATCATGCTCCACCACAATGACGGTATTACCCATATCTCGTAATCGAATGAGCGTCCCTAGCAAGCGTTCGTTGTCGCGCTGATGTAAGCCAATGGAGGGCTCATCAAGAATATACATGACGCCGACTAAGCCAGCGCCAATTTGACTGGCTAATCGAATGCGTTGGGCTTCACCGCCGGATAAGGTTTCAGCGGAACGATCTAATGTTAAATAATCTAAACCCACATTTAACAAGAAAGTTAAACGGACGCGAATTTCTTTTAATATTTTTTCGGCAATTTCACCTTGGTGACCGCTTAAATGCAGTTGATTAAAGTAGGCTACTGCATTTGCAATGGAAAATTGATTAATCTGCGGTAAGCTGTGTTTTTGAATATAAACATGACGTGCATTTTGATTGAGGCGCGTGCCTTCACACGTTCGGCAATGAGAGGTGCTGATGTATTTAGCTAATTCTTCTCGTACGGCATTTGATGTACTTTCTCGATAGCGACGTTCTGCATTGGGAATAACACCTTCAAACGGGTGGGTGCGTTTAACGGAATCACCACGATCATTCACATATACAAATTGAATGGCTTCATCGTTGCTGCCATGTAATAACACTTGTTGGATTTTTTGAGGTAATTTTCCAAATGGGCGATGCAAATCAAAATCATAATGTCGTGATAAGGATTCCAGCATGTGGTAGTAATAAACATGACGTTGACTCCAGCCACGAATCGCGCCTTGTGGTAAAGACAGTTCATCACTATTAATCATTTTATCTTCATCAAAATATTGTTGTACGCCTAAGCCATCGCAGGTGGGGCAAGCACCGGCTGGATTATTAAAAGAAAATAGGCGCGGTTCTAATTCTTGCAGGCTGTGGCCACAGTGAGGGCAGGCGAATTTATTTGAGAATAACGCTTCATTTTTCGGGTTATCCATGTCCACTGCTAAAGCAATACCCTCCGCTAATTTCAGTGCGGTTTCGATAGATTCTGCTAATCGTGTTGCGCTGTCGCTATTAATCTTTAGCCGATCAATAACCGATTCAATGGTGTGTTTTTGTTTTTTATTGAGTTTGGGTATGGTGTCCAATTCATGCAATTCGCCATTGATTCGAGCGCGAATAAACCCTTGTACTTTGAGTTGTTCAAAAATATTTAGATGTTCGCCTTTGCGTTCTCGAATGATGGGCGCCAGTATCATGACTTTGGTATTTTCTGGCCACGTCATTAATTGATCGACCATCTGGCTGATGGTTTGCGCAGTCAATGGTAATTGATGTTCTGGGCAATGCGGTGTACCTACGCGGGCATAGAGCAAACGCAAATAATCGTGAATTTCAGTAATGGTACCAACGGTGGATCTAGGATTATGGGAAGTAGATTTTTGTTCAATAGAAATGGCCGGTGATAATCCTTCGATATGATCGACATCTGGTTTTTCCATCAAAGATAAAAATTGTCGCGCATAGGCCGACAAAGATTCGACATAACGTCGTTGACCTTCGGCATATAAAGTATCAAATGCGAGAGAAGATTTTCCTGAGCCTGATAATCCGGTAATGACAATCAGTTTATCACGGGGTAAATCGAGATCGATATTTTTTAAATTGTGGGTGCGAGCGCCACGGATGGAAATTTTTTCCACACTATTTTGAAACCTCAAATTTGAATGTTCTGGAGTTAGAAATACCAAGTAGCACTTAAATAGGTCAGCTTGGTATCGATATTTGTAAATCGGCTAATTTCGTAGTTGTACTCGATGGCGTAGGATTTTTCAGGTTTGATTTGCACGCTGACCGCATAAACTGCATCGGTTCCACGAAAATGACTGCTGCCGCTGCTAAGATTAGGTTTAATATCTGCAATCCAACGAAGATCACCGGCTTTAATTCCAAGCGCAAAATACTTTCCGATGGGAATCGATCCAGTTAAGCTGAGCATTGAACCATGTGCATTCATGTTTTGACCTAAATGATCTAGCGGTTCATTGAAAGAAAGAAAAGCAACGGGATTATTGGAGTAAGCGCGATAACCGGCTTCGATACCAAAATAAGCATTGAATTGATAGCCGATATTGATCGGCATAGAAAAATCGACATCGGAAAAAGAAGTTTCACCTTTGGCGCCGATGAAATCACCTTTTGCTTGCCAATGGGTATCACCCACACCACCATTTAAATAAGGCGCAGCATAGGTGGTGGTTGCAATGCTCATGAGTAATATTAATAAACTGGTTAATCTTTTCATGGATGAATCCGATTGAGTTTGGGCAGATTAGGGCGTGGGATTATCGGTTGGAATATTGGCCTTGTCTATCATTGGGTTTTTCTGAATCAGAATATCGTTGCAAAATGAGGCAAGCATTAGTGCCACCAAATCCAAAACTATTGGATAACACGCAATGGACATTCGCTGTTTGTGTTTGTTGGATAATAGGGAAGTCTTTGGCGGCTGTATCTAGTTGTTCAATGTGTGCTGATCCAGCAATAAATTGATGTTGCATCATCAACAGTGAATAAATCGCTTCTTGGGCACCGGCAGCACCGAGGGAATGACCCGATAAAGATTTGGTAGAACTGATGGCTGGTATTTTATCGCCAAAGACGGTTTGAATCGCTTGTAGTTCGGTGATGTCGCCGACCAGCGTGCTGGTGCCGTGGGTATTGATGTAATCAATTCTACTGATGGGTAATGTGCCTAAGGCTTTTTGCATGCAGCGAACTGCGCCTTCACCGGAGGGGGCAACCATATCTAGGCCATCCGAGGTTGCGCCATAGCCGATGATTTCTCCATAAATTTTTGCGCCGCGTGCTAATGCAATATCGAGCGCTTCCAATACTAAAATTCCAGCGCCACCGGCAATAACAAAGCCATCGCGATGGGCGTCATAGGGTCGCGATGCACTTTCTGGCTGTTGATTATAGTGTTGCGATAGCGCGCCCATCGCATCAAATAAACAACTCATAGTCCAATGCTCTTCTTCCCCGCCACCTGCAAATAGTCGGTCTTGTTGATGCCAGCGAATTAAATCTGCTGCGTGACCAATACAATGAGCGCTGGTTGCGCAGGCAGAACCGATGGAATAATTCACGCCTTTAATACCAAAGGCAGTGGCTAAGCAGGCGGAAGTTGTGCTCGACATGGTTTGGGTAACACCATAGGGGCCTACTCGTTTAATGCCTTTATCTTTCAGCAATTGCACAGCAGCAACTTGATTGCTAGCAGAAGTGCCGCCAGAACCAACGACTACCCCCGTCATGGGCTCTGAAATTGCTGATCGATGCAGTCCCGCATCGATACGAGCAGCTTCCATCGCAACGTAGGCATAGGCTGCTGCATCGCCCATAAAACGGCGTTGTTTGCGGTGAATTTGTGCTTCTAAATCAATGATAGGTGTTCCCGCAATTTGGCTGCGCATGCCTAATTCTGCATAAGTGGGTTGGAAACGAATACCCGATTGGCCATTTCTCAGTGCTTGAGTCACTGTCTCTAAAGTATTGCCTAGGCAAGAAACAATGCCTAAGCCCGTAATCACAACGCGGCGTTGATTCATGAATGCATCTCATTTTTTTGTGGTATGCGGTTGCGCTATTCACTGTATAATTAGCGCCCGAGAAAAGATCGCCCATGATAAATGATTTGAGGAGGACGTGTGATACCTGAGTTAGGGCATTTTGCTTTAGTCGCTGCGGGATTGATTGCACTGATTCAGTGTATTGTTCCGTTATGGGGTGTTTATTGCCGTCACTCTCAATGGCTGGCGATGGGGCGTTCGGCGGCTATTACCCAATTTTTATTAGTTGCCTTTGCGTTTGGTGCATTAGCTTGGGCTTTTATCGCCAAAGATTACAGCGTGCGTTACGTGGCCGAGCAATCCAACAGTCATCTGCCATTGGGTTATCGCATTTCTGCTGTCTGGGGTGGTCACGAAGGTTCTTTATTATTATGGGCTTTTATTTTAAGTATTTGGACCGCTGGGGTTGCCTTATTCAGTCGTTCGTTGCCATTAATTTTAATGGCGCGTGTATTAGCTGTGATGGGCGCAGTAGCCGCCGGATTTATTTTATTTTTGTTGGCAACTTCTGATCCCTTTGCCCGTTCCTTGCCTTATTTCCCCGTTGATGGTCAAGATTTAAATCCCTTATTACAAGACATTGGTTTGATTTTTCATCCGCCTATTTTATACATGGGTTACGTGGGTTTTTCTGTTGCCTTTGCCTTTGCTATCGCGGGTCTGTTGGGCGGACATTTAGATGCTGCGTGGGCTCGATGGATGCGTCCCTGGACACTGGCCGCTTGGGGATTTTTATCGCTAGGGATTGCCTTAGGCAGTTGGTGGGCTTATTCCGAATTGGGTTGGGGGGGGTGGTGGTTTTGGGATCCAGTAGAAAACGCCTCTTTAATGCCTTGGTTAGCAGGTACCGCATTAATTCACTCGTTAGCAGCCACGGAAAAACGTGGTGTTTTCAAAGCTTGGACAGTGCTGTTAGCCATTATGGCTTTTTCGCTGAGCTTGTTAGGAACTTTTTTAGTGCGTTCAGGTGTCTTGACCTCCGTTCATGCCTTTGCTTCAGATCCTACCCGTGGTTTATTTATTTTAGGGTTTTTGTTGATCGTTATTGGTGGTTCTCTCATGTTGTTTGCTTTGCGTGCTAACACACTAGGTGGTTCGGCGCGTTATGGCATTTTGTCGAGAGAAATGGCGCTATTGATGAATAATGTTTTGTTGATGACTGCGGCATCCATTGTGTTGTTAGGAACTTTATATCCTTTGCTGGCTGATATTCTGAATTTAGGGAAAATTTCTGTTGGCCCACCTTATTTCAATGCTTTGTTAGTTCCATTAGCAGAAATGATTTTAGTGTTATTAGGTGTTGGTATGGTGGTGCGTTGGAAGCAGCATTCGTGGAAAACATTAGCATTCACTTTATGGAAGCCTGCCGTATTTGCAGTTTTCTGTGGTTTAATCGCGCCGCTATGGGTTCAAGGTGATTATGGATTAAGAACATCGATTGTTTTTTTATTGGTAGGTTGGGTGTTTGCCGTGAGTGTGTGGGATTTCATCTCCAAAATACAAATGGGTAAAAAAGGATTTTGGTTGGGATTAAAAAATTTAAAATTTAGTTATGTGGGCATGTTATTCGCCCATCTTGGTTTTGTAGTAACGGTCATTGGTATTACCATGGCCAGTTTATATAGCTTAGAAAAAGATATTCGTTTAGCGCCGGGTGAGACTTTTACTGAAGCGAGTTATCATATTATTTTTGAAACAGCGAAAACCATTCAAGGGCCAAACTATGATGCAGTACAAGGTGTGTTTCAAGTCTATCAAGGGAATGAATGGGTCGCACAATTGCATCCAGAAAAACGTACCTATTGGGTTCGGCAAGATCAAATGACAGAAGCGGCTATTGATGCTGGTTGGACTCGAGATATTTATATTGCTTTGGGTGAACCCTTAGATGATCACGCTTGGGCGGTGCGGATTTATATCAAACCCTTTGTGCGTTGGATTTGGGCGGGCGCCCTGTTAATGGCGTTAGGTGCTGTGTGTGTCGTAGTAGATCGTCGTTATCGAGTTTTGCAAAATCGTGAATTGGCTAATCATCGTGAGGTGTTTCATGTTTAGAGGATTGAGAAGTAAAATTCTTTTTTTAATGCCGCTGATGATATTTATCTTATTGTGCTTTTTTTTATTGAAAGCCTTAAATCATGATCCTTATTTTTTGCCATCGGCACAAATTGGTAAAGCATTTCCTACTTTCCATCTGCCCTCACTTAAGGGGGAAGCGCCTTTTTTTACACGGAAAGACTTATTGGGTCATCCCGCTTTAGTGAATGTATGGGCCTCTTGGTGTCCTACCTGTGTTGCTGAACATCCGATGTTAATACAATTAGCACAATCCGGTGTGACGATTTATGGCATTAATTATCGTGATGATACTCAGGATGCATTGCATTATTTAGCAGAGCACGGTAATCCATTTAAGAAAATTGTCGTAGATGCCAAGGGCTCCTTAGGTGTGGATTTGGGTATTTATGGGACACCAGAAACTTTTGTCATTGATGCAGAAGGTCATATTTTATATCGACATGTGGGTGATATTACGCAATCTGTATGGCTCAATAAATTAAAGCCTTTGTTAGATCAATCGAAGGTTGCGGAGCAAATATGAGTGTGATTCGTATGATGGGTATTGTTTTATTTTGCTGTTTTTTCTCCATGGCAACGCAGGCCAATATACACATTTATCACTTTGATTCGCCTCAGCAAGAACAACAGTTTTATCATTTGACGCAAGAGCTGCGTTGTCCAAAATGTCAGAATCAATCGATTGCTGATTCTGATGCGATGGTTGCGCAAGATATTAAATCTCAGGTATATCAGTGGGTCATAGCAGGGAAAACCAATCAGTGGATTACACATCAATTAACAGACCGTTATGGCGACTTTATACATTATCGCCCCGCATTGACGTCAGCTACTGCGATATTATGGGTCGCTCCACCGGTATTGTTAGTTTTTATCATCAGTCTGATTGTTTGGATTATTCGCCGGCGTAATCGAGTAGAGGAAACACAATCATGATGCTATGGCTGGCCTTTTCCGTGATAGCCGTTGCAGCGACTGTAATGGTTTGTTTCCCTTTATGGCGTGCACGCATACCTACTGCAATTGATGTATCCAATATTGTAATGGATGTACCCAATACAAATCAGCCGCTATACAGCATAGAAAAAATATCTAAAGCGACTCAATTTTTGTGGTTGTTAGGTTTGCCTTTATGTTTATTAGGTGTGTATTGGGTCACTCAAGAGGTTGCGCCAGTGCAAAGATGGATAGCGCTGCAAACACAGATGAATCCCTTAATGGATCAATTGGTAGCAGGTAAACCCATCGATCATCAACAATTAAGCGCACTGAAAACCGATGACTTAGTCATGGTATTACAGCATCGGTTACAGCAAAAAAATGCCGCTGCACCGGCTTGGTTATTATTAGGCCGTATTTATGAATCACTGAACGATGGAGACCAAGCAGAGTCCGCCTATCGTAAAGCAGAAACACAATCGCTGAACGAATGGGAACCCGGATTAAATTTGTTATTGTTTAAACTGAAAAGAAATCAGGGGCGTTTAGATGCTTCCGACACGTTTTTAATTCAACGGTTATTAAAAAAATTTCCTACTACGCGACGATTATTAGCTTTCTATGCAATGACGGCTTATCAGAATGCGCAATACTCTGCGGCACTGAATGTATGGCAGCAATTGTTGCGCGCGACGGATCCTAAAAATACATCAGCTATCGCATTATTAACGCGCAGCATTGGATTTGCGCAGCAAAAGATGCAAGCGCAGTAGATTTTAAACAGACGCTTCGAGGGCTTGAGAAACGGGTTTCATCTGTGTATGTTGAGCGAACTTTTTATTTTTCCAACCAGTTAATTGAGAGAATGGACATGCGCGTTATATTGTTAGGGCCTCCAGGTGCAGGAAAAGGTACACAAGCCAAGCTGATCATGGATCAATACCATATCCCGCAAATTTCTACCGGAGATATGTTGAGAGCTGCTGTAAAGGCAGGTACTGAATTAGGGTTGGCAGCGAAGCGCGTGATGGATGCCGGTGGCTTAGTATCGGATGATATTATTATTGGTTTAGTGAAAGAGCGTATTCAGCAGTCTGATTGCGTGAATGGTTTTTTATTTGATGGTTTTCCTCGTACTATTCCACAAGCGGAAGCCTTGATTGCGCAAGAAGTTCAGATTGACGCAGTGATTGAAATGATTGTTGATGATGAAGATATCGTGAAACGATTGGCCGGTCGTTGGATGCATGCGCCTTCTGGCCGTATTTATCATACGCTTTATAATCCACCTCAAGTGGCAGGCCAGGATGATTTAACGGGCGATCTTCTCATTCAGCGCGATGACGATAAAGAAGAAACTGTACGTAAGCGATTGCATGTTTATCACGAACAAACAGAACCCTTAGTTGCATTTTATCAAGGCTATTCACAACAAGACGATGTGAAAACTCGTTATATTAAAATTGTGGGATCGGATTCCGTTGAGGTTGTGAAAACCGCCATTTTCACGCAATTGAATCAATTGCAGTAGCAACAGTATTTTTTTGAAATAGGCAATGCAATGAATATTCAAGATGATTTTCCGTTGCCTGATACAGCAGATTTGGGTGTGTTATTAGTTAATTTAGGCACGCCAGAAAAACCCACTGTTGCTGCGATACGCACTTATCTTGCTGAATTTTTGCGAGATAAGCGCGTAGTAGAATTACCCCGTTGGTTATGGCGATTGGCATTATATGGCTTTATTTTGCCTTTTCGCGCTAGAAAATTAGTTGCCCTGTATCAATCGATTTGGATGCCCGCTGGTTCACCTTTAAAAATAATTACCGAACAACAAGTGGAGCGCTTAGCAGCCGAATTAGTGCGTCGCGCAGTGGGTGCGCCTATTAAAAAAAACTATCACGTTAAAATGGCAATGACCTATGGG
>JAHFSE010000059.1 GCA_023265895.1 Gammaproteobacteria bacterium | reverse complement strand
TAAGAAAAGCGGAACATAAGCTGCTTCAACGTGCGTCAGTAATTTTTGTTGCGCTCGCCCCTGCCAAGATAATAACAGCGGTAAAAAAGGCTGCAATAATCGACCTCGCTCTGCACTGCGACCACGAACACCTTTGGCTATGAGTGAGACACGCCCTTGGTCGCGGGTAAATACTTCCACCAATAAACTGGTTTCGCGGAATAAGCGCGAATGCAGCACATAGCTGGGTGAGAGGGAAATTTTATTCATGGCGTTTTTACTAAATTTTCCACTCGAATGCTTATATTATTTCTTTGCGATGGCAGCGCTAATACTAATCACTTCTGGATGTTTAAATACAATACGAATTAATGCTTGCGCAGCACCAGAAGGTTTTCGCCTACCCTGCTCCCATTCTTGCAAAGTACGAAATGAAATATGTAACGCATGGGCAAAATCTATTTGGGAAAGCCCCGTTTTCAATCGAGCAGCGGCTACTTCGTTGGGTGTGATTTCAGTAGTGCGCGCGATTTTACCTGCTTTCATTTCATAAACAGATTTCAGTAATTTTTGACCTAAGTCTTCACCTGTCATTCCAGCACGTTTATTTTTTACTGTTGCCTTAGTCATTTTCAATAACCTCTCTAATGCTTTTCAGTAAATGCGCAGGAATATTACCTTGCACACTTTTCGCGTAAATTACTAACAACCAAATTTCACCACTCTCAAGCCTGGTGAAATAAATAATCCTAACGCCACCCCGCTTTCCCATGCCTGGCCTTGTCCAACGGACTTTTCGACAACCACCGCTACCCGGAATAACTTCACCTATTTCTGGATGCGCCGCCAACCAAGCACAAAAAGCACCACGCTCCGCTTCACTCCAAAGCTTCTTCGCATCAGCAGAAAATGTCGGTGTTTCAATCAAGGTATACATGCCAGCCAATATATACGGCTTAGACGTATTTTGTCAAATAATCAAGTCTCATGTGAATTAAATTTTGTGCTCGCCATTATCCTTGCAAGCTGAGGATAATAATACTGAATGAAGTTAATCGTGATTTTTTATATTGTTTTGGGTGGTTTGGTTTACAGTTAGCCCTTACAATTACCACCCTTTAAACAACTCTATATAAACCAGGGAGAGGACATGACGAGCTATGTTCAAAGCACACTTATCGCCGAAGAAAAGGTGATCTATGAAGCAAAAATCAGTATTTGGTCACTGCTACCGCTTCTTGTCTCCGGCTTCTTCTTCCTATTCTTTTGGGGGATAGGCCTTCTATTCTGGCTCGCTGCATTCATCCGGTACAGGACAACGGAACTTGCATTTACTCACAAACGAGTTATCGCCAAATTCGGTTTTATCAGTCGCCAGACAGTCGAGTTAAATCTTTCGAAAGTTGAAAGCCTCCAGGTCAACCAAGGCATCCTCGGCCGCATCTTCAACTTCGGTACACTGATCATCTCAGGAGCAGGAAACCCGCAGGCGCCGATCCCTGGCATATCTAATCCCATGACATTCCGTCGGTCATTCATGGAGTTTCAAGATCGTGCAGGCAAGGGCTAATCCTCCTCCCAAAAACAAGCGATCCCTTACGTTGAACCTTAAGCAATTAATAGAAAATCAATGAAAAAACTCCACATAGCAATCTCAACCAATAGGATTGAGGAAACCATCCAAGACTACAGCAAACGATTTGGCGTTGAGCCGTGCGTAATCATTCAAGGAGAATATGCGCTGTGGCGCACAGAAACACTAAACATTTCTATTCGCCAAGATCCCTCATGCAAACCTGGTGAACTGCGTCATCTTGGCTGGGAAGATTCAACCACGTCAGCCTTCTCAAAAGAGACCGATGTGAATGGAATTATTTGGGAAAGATTCACTGCTCAGCAACAAGCAGAGGAAATTAATGCGCTTTGGTTAGGAACTGATTATCAGCCTAAATAGTATAGGCATGAGCTAATTCTATTTCAGCCTAAACGGCGGTTTAAAATCTCATTTAACGCTTTAACGTTACAATTTCAATAAGCCCATCAAAGCAATTGGTATATATCATGAGTGAACTATCGAAAAGATCCACTGTTTATTTTGACCCCTCTATCCATCAAGCTCTTAGAATTAAAGCCGCTTCCACCCACACCTCCCTATCTGAGGTGATTGATGAGGCTGTACGCTTACTGATGAGTGAAGACCAGCAGGATCTACAAGCTTTCAATCAACGAGCTAAAGAAACAGAAATCAGCTACGAAGCCTTGCTTAACGACTTGAAAAAACATGGCAAAATATAAAATCACGTTTAAAAACGTCTGTTGCAAAGGATCTCCGCGCTATTCCCAAACAAGATGTCATTCGTATTTTGGCCTGCATTGATGCTTTAGCTGAAAATCCAAGAGCTGAAGGTTGTATTAAACTTTCCGGTCAAGAGCAGTATCGCGTGCGGCAAGGTTTATATCGCATTATCTATGAAATTCAAGATCAGAAATTAGTGGTTCAAGTTGTGAAGATAAGTCATCGATCCAATGTTCATAAGAGCAACTAACCTAATGTGCGGAAATTAATACCATTACCTTCGATACTGATCCGTCCCTATTTCAATGGACACTGATCTTGATGCAAAAGTACGCGCATCAATAATTCATTTATAGCGAAATCCCATAATGGAGGGGATTACCATCGCTCACTGAGGCATACCGCTGGCGAGCCGTCCAAAACCAGACGCAGCAAACCTAGAAGGGGTCTCAAACACCTCATCATCAATATTAGTTTCCACGCTATTCGGCGCAGCCTGCACTTGAATAACGGTATGACTTGATTTCTTTGCTTCCGCTCTGCGATTAGACTCATCTAAGAAAGTATCAAAGGTCATTTGCGCAATCATGCCTAACTCAGTATTACATCGTTGCGGTAATACATCAGCAATGTATCGGGCAAAATACTTATCAATATTCGCCGCTATATGTGCTCGCTCTTTGGCATAAGCTTTTTTAGCCTTAGTCAAATCTACTTCTGACAATTTTCCGTTTACAGATAACTCTGTTGGTTGATTTAAATGAGCAGAGACTAAATGGCCTCGTAATGGATGACGGGTAAAAATACGTCGGAACCAACCGCTCCTACGATTATGCATAACACCCTTAGCATCGGCTTTTTGCACTGAATAGGTCGCTTCATAGGCCTCTGGATTCGCCACCACACGTTGTTGTAATTCCTTACGTGTATAAATATCAATGGGGCCATGGGCTAAGACAAACTCGGTTCGCAATAGTTTCCATACTTTCTGATCATTACTGCTGAGTTTTTCTAATTTGCGCAAGCGCATGGTGTGATTGAGTTGTTGTTTTAATTCATTCAAGCGCTCCAGTCGTTGTTCCGCTTTAGCAAGATCTGCTTTAACCGTTTCGTAATGCAAATTCAATGCTGCATTTTTTCCACCTGCATTAAGCGCAGCGGTTTGTGCGGTCAGGACATCACCTCGACGTTCACCTAATTCATGACTGGCTAACTGAGAAATTTGGTGGCTCACGCATTGATGCATTTCTTCATGCAACAATGCACGAGTGGTCAAAGAATCTTCTCGCTGATTACGTTTTAATAAATGGCGATAATGTTTACTGGTTGTACTGGGCTTAAACCATTGAGAAACATTCCATCTCCAGCGATATATTAAATTTTCAGCACGAGAAGCTTGCTGATAAATTTTTTGCCGTTTATTGGCTAAAGTCCCTGCCATTTTAGAAATAGCGATTCGTTGTCGATTGAGTCGACCATAGCGAGTACCTAAATCTGGATGCACTAAAAATTGTCGATCAATATTCTGCGAACCATGATCCGCAACCACACCAAATTTTGCGCCCCACTGACCCATCGCAAATGCCGCTGTCACGGCAAGTACGATAATCGCAGCAGGCACCAGCACAATCGCTTGCGGACCAACACTCGCTAACAGCAAACTAAAGGCAACAGTAGCGCCCGCCATACCTACCGTTAAACCACCCCAAACTCGCCGATTATTCACATGATAGGTCATTTTATCGTTTAACCAATCCTTGGCCCAACGACGTAAATTAGAATCCATGCCACGATTATCTTCAAATTCACTAAAAACAGCTTTATCCACTTTACTCAATTCATTGATCAACATAGATTGATAAATAACGTTCGCAAGACCCAACACGGTTAATACACCAAAACCAGCAATACTGGTAATAGCAGCCGCGGCTGTTGCTGCCGCTGCCACCGAATTTGTTCCCGCCAAAACGGCATTGATCGTGCCCGAAGTGACATCTAACGAACCTGCAAGACCAAACCCACCCACTGCTTGCCCCATATTAAATTGGTGATCACGTTTAGCACGAGCAATACCTTGCAATTGATTTTTCAATGGCTCAGCAAGGCTGTTATATACGTCTTTTTCAGAGGGCGTTAAATCCGCTTCTTGCGCTTTAAATTGTTGCTCTATTTTTTTCAATAACTGATTAATTTTGAGTTTATTTTTTTTAGTAGACGTTTCACTTTCCGTTGAGGAAGCTTCTAATAATTGTTCTAATTTTTTCAAGGATGGCTCTAAATCCTTTTCAATGCGTTCTAAACGACGTAATTGTGCCGCCGACATTTTGGCGCCATCGGCTGCAATTGCAATTAATAATAATCCATAAAATCCCAACACACCGGCTAATGCAACGTGCTCTGCCGTACTTGCAGCAGCAGTGGCTAGAATGGCACAACTTTCCGCTAATGCAGAACCTGATACCGCTGCCTTAGTACCAATCCCCATCATGGGCGTATCATTATTATTTTTACGTTGATAAATCTCCAATAATGCAGCCTGTTCAATTTTTGCAATCGTGGCTTGATCTTTAGCATAGGCATTCAATTGATCAAATAATCCGAGCGCTGTGCTCCCTAATTTTTCCTCTAGTCTTGATACATCAATGGGCTCATCAAACTGATTGAGATTACGAGAGATTAAGTCCAAACGCGTATGAATGTCACAACCCTTAGCCTGAGATTCAAAAATATCGGCTAACACAGCCATGACAATATCTCTAGGGGACTGAGAACTCACAGAAATAGGGGTTACATGAATCAATGTTTTCAAAAATGATCGTGTATTGTCATCTAGATCGCTTAAATAATTGACCAAATCTATTCGGAGATCTAATAACACTTGTTGATTTGAATTTAAATTAAAACCAAAGTCATTCGCATCATCGATCACGGGGGGTTGCACCAACTCTACTGAACCCTGACGGGGAGAATCTGTGGGTGATAAAGAAGGTCGCCCAAACACAGCAGAGTCGGAAGAATGAGTAGAATCGCTAGGACTCTCTGAAGCTGATTCGCTAGCAGATAAATTGGCAGCTTGCTCTAAAATAGCTGTCTGCCGTGCAATCATGCTGGGTAACGCTGGATTCTTTAAGCCACGGAGGTCATCGCTATGATGCTCCATGCGCACCTGTACATCACCATCGATACCATCTGCGGTAATTCTAGGCTTAATACCGTTTGCATTTAATGCGCGGACCTTAGCCTCAGCCTGTATCCTTTGTGTTTCTAATCTGCGTTTAAACTCTACAGTTTGAGTATATTTACCCTCTTTTGAATCTATTTCATTTTCTGCTGAATATTGAGAGACTAATAACGCATAACGTTGCTGGTGCAACCTATCATCCAACTCACCCGTTGATTTTGCTTTCAATTCAACGCCTAAAGTCGTCCTAATATCTTGTGGTTTTTTAAGTTTTTTCTGAACAGCCAGCAAGGCGCCCTCTTGCTGCATTTCTTCTAATAACGCTTTTCTAGCCGTAACCGCCTTGGCTCGTTGGAACGCTGCGACGTTACCTTGTCGAGCACCTTCATGACGACTTAATACGGGTTTTTGAGTAATAACATGGGCGTTCGGCGTCATTTTTCGACGAGCAAATATCGGAACGTCTTTTTTATCTTTTTTAATGTTACCGTTCTCATCGGTCAGAATAATAGGTAAGCCATATTTGTCATAATCGTGGCCGCCTTCATCACGTAGCATGTCTTCATGGGACTGACTGGTGACACCGCCTCTAAATTCAATTTGCTCAGCAACACTTTCTTCCTTTCCGTACCTTCCACCCACAGGCACAGTAATCACATCGTCGCCATGGGCAACGCTATAAACAGGAATGCTATCACCCGATTCAAAATGCTCGGCATGTTTGCCTGGTTTAACAGAACGTCCTACCACACCAGCAAAGCTATGACTCTCCCCTTGTTGTGAGTGGACACAATTTTGTTCAATGGTTACGGTTTCAAATAAATCGGCTAATTCAAAACATTCACGCTGAGTCCATCCCATTTCTAATGGTTTGGTTAAATCAGGTCTATCTCTTTCATAAATAGCGCCAGAACGAATTTTTTGAGTTAATGCCTTTAATTCAAGTTCAAGTCGTTGTTTTGCTGCTTCTTGCGCTTTCTTTCTAAGGGGAATATTGCTTCGTATATCATTAACAATAATCTCCGGATTTCCTTCAGCAGCCGTCAGCCCTGAAATATCCAACTCAAGCGTTTCAATTTCTTTTTCTAACATTTGAATTTTTTGACGGGTTTTAACCACTATATCAGCATTGACTGTTTCCCATTCAGCCAAAGTAGCGCAAGGTGGATTGCGAGGATCATCGCCTTTTCGCATATTCACACCAGGCATTAATTGAATCGGCGTTTGCTGCCAACGATAGCCACTGACAAATTCCATCCGAGGTAAACGCGCTACCTGAGGCGCTTGAGTTACTGGATATTTAAGATTGCCATCGCTGTCTATCTGTGGATTTTTATGGGGCAGTTTATAGCAGGTATCTGTTTTATCTGGCTTAAACAGGAAACGATGGGTGAGTTGAACGGGTTCACCTTGATGATCTCGAACGATTTTACGTTGTTCATCATGCACGTTTTTACTTGCAATTAAAGTCGTTCCTTGTTGGTCTTGCTGCACATTGACTGCAACCCCATGCTGCAAAGGTTGTTCAATCTGTCGCTCAAAAACAAAATGCTCGATTTCTGTACCTAACTCTGTACCTAATAGCGCCTGTTCAGTCACCGGATAAATGCACCCCGATGTCTCGCCCTTTTTGGTATAACCCACACACTGAATACCCTTAGGCAACACAATGGGTTGTTGATCCGGACCTAAGATGAAATGAGATTTTACATGACCATCAATATCTCTTATCTGAATGGCAAGCGGCGCAACTTCACGGGATTCCCATAGATTTTTCGTTGCCGTGGGCACGAATCTTACGGTCAATTGCCCTGCCTCCGTTGTGGCTAACGTGCGATGACCTGTTGCAGAAAACTCCGTATCAACTTTTATTAACCCATCTTGGTTATTCATGAGCTTTTCAATTCGAGCCAATTCAGATTCTAATTGAGTTTTAAGCGCATGAATTTCTTCCAGTGCATAGTCAATTTTTTTTAAAGTTTGCTGCTCATCCTCTGTAATCAAATTTTGACTCTTATTCTCGATATCACTTTTTTGGTCTTCAAAAAACTTTAGGCGATCCACTACTGCCTGATGTGCTTGCGTTAAAGTAACTTTCATATCCGACAATTTATCCGCCATTGTCCCTTCAGACGCTTCATAAAAACCAGCGGTTTCTGTCCACTTTAATAACTCTGAAAAAGTCTGTTTTTCTTCAACGGTAAAGGCATCATTTCCATGAGGGCTAGCACGATAATCTTTGCCCTGAAAATCCATATAAGCACAAACTTGAGCACCAAAATATTTAAAAACATCCTGCTGCAAACCACAATAACCATCTAGCGCAAGCCGACCTTGGCTCGCTCTTTCAATTAAAATATTCACAATAGCGGAACGCACTTTATGGTGAAAATTTTCACCCACAGCAAAGGGATTGGGATCGTAACCCGTACCCCGAATCCCATCAATTTGTTCAGCCGTCAAGGTTGCTTCAACAGCTTTTGCCATATCTTGGTAAAGATAATGCTTCGCTTGATGAATTAAACAGGCTTGCGCTCTGAGATCTGCATAAAGATGATTAAAATCACAGAACCCCTGATCACGATCAATTTTATCTAAAATAGATTTAGAAAAATAATGGGATAACTCCGGAGGCAATCCTGGCTCTTGCAATGCTCGATCAATAATGAAACCTTCATCCTTTAGCAATTGACCTGCTGCATTACGCACTTCAACAGAATAACGAATGTTATGTTTTAAGTGATATCCGGATTTGATTGGCTCCACGGTTAAGGTATAAGTGCGTAATTCACCCTCACTCAATTGCTCTAAGCCATCGATATCGTCGGGATTAACCACCGGGTTATGCCAACCTTGCTGGGTGATTTTAATGCCTGCACCACTGGCATCTCGCTCACAACGTGCTTGCACATATCGATCAGACACCACTCCACCACGAACTGTTTCAACTTTTTCGCTACCCAATAAATCAAAATAAGCAATATTTTTAGCGTACTGTCGTTGATCTAAACGTTCTTGCTCAGAACGCTCTAACATCTCATGTAAATCGACGCCTAAAGGCATTTGTTCAATTAAATGATTATATAAAGCCGCTTTACTGCTAAGATTACCTTCCTCCTCCGTATTAATTACCGTTTGCAACTGATAAAGCGTGGTAAATAATTTAACAATGCGACCTGAATTGCCTTGATGCAAAGATTTATTATCTAACGACGCCAGCTCATCAATTTTGCTATAGGCCGCTATTTTAATTAAAATATTCCGAGCAAACAAAATTGCTCGCCGAGACCGATTCGCTTGAGAATCGCTTCTTATAGCTTGAATCGTGTGAAAACATTGCTTCAGCTTATCCTCATACAACGCCAACAAACGATCTTTAGAATAGCCACGATATTCATTCAACTCAGACAAAGTCCAAGAGGAGTGCATCAACTGCCGATCCAAATCATTAATTTGGGCAATAATAAAATCATTATCTTGTTTTTTAACTTTAGAAACCAATAGCTGACGCATAGCATCATTCTTACTTTCTGCGCTAGCCAAGGACGCATCTATTTCACGAAAATCTTGATCCGATAAAAGTTTTTTACAATGATCAACGGAAATGGGGGTCTTTATTACTTCATCAAAAGATCGAATATCTTTGGCAGCTACATAAGTAAAAAAACTTTTAGCAACCGCTGCAACACCAGTCACCTCAGCTTCAGTCAACCCACCCTGTTCTTTCACATTGGCTGTTAATTGCTGATCAAGTCTTTGACCCCCGTAAAATAAATGATCGACTCTATTGTGTTGAATGGATTTTTTTAATGCAGGACGTAATAAAGCACCCACATTCGCTTTTTGCTCCTTGGCAACAGAAATACCGAATTGTTTTTTAGCCGCCTGTCTTAATTCACGAGCAGAACGCAAAACAATCCCTTTACCCGAATGATCAGTTTCAATAAAACTGCCTAACTTTTGAATGCCGGCGACCAGACTGTCGCCCGCATTATCCATATAATCGCCATCTCGAATGGTTTTTGCTTCAGCGGCACGCACATTTTTTTGCCGATGCCATAGACCAGACAAACCATGACGAGACTGATGCTCGGTATCTTCAATGCCCTCCTCTGCATGATCCGCACAAGTATGCTCTAAACGTTTGCGATCTACCGCGGCATCTTCCTGCATTTTTCGACTGACATCATGCATTTTTTTAGCTTGAGCCACTTTAAAGTTTGCAGCTTTCAAACGTTGTTTGGTTTTTTTAATACCTTCACGATTTGGCTTCACCATATCGAATTGTGAAACTTTTGATTTGACTTGAAAGGAGTTTTCAGCAGGTTTATCTGTTACTGCTTGTTTGGGTGTGATCGTTGCTGCAGTGATCTGATGTTCTGCATTCACCTCTAAAATTTCCACCTGTGCATCAGGAAATTCTAAAATATCTCCCATACGGGGTTGATCCTCCTTGCAGGCATCATTCATTCGTTTAAATACATTGATTCTGCTTAAATGATCTTCCGTTGCGCCGATTTCATAGATTTTACCCTGTGGTTTTAATACGGTTTCCTCTTGCGTGGCAAAGGTAATTTGCGCTTGATTGGGTGAATGACGGGGATCTTGCCAAATGTAGGCAATATTAACCTGATTCGGTACTTTCCTTGCGCTGGATTGAGCAACTGTCGCAGCGGGTACAGCAGTGGGCAACAATGTCGTTTGAATAATCTTAGTAACAGGCATAGAAACTCCGCAGTGACTTAGAAAACTTCCTGAATTTTGCTAAAGGAAATCACTCACTATTAATTTAGTCCCTACAGATAGCAAGCAGAAAGATCTGACTTCCAAATCAGATATCACAACCATAAAAACCATCTACCCTTGCAAGGCAAAAGACGGGCCAAGAATGTGTTAGCTGGTGATTTTAGCCTTAAATGATCATGTGGATTGATTATTTAGCTAATTTAATCATCATGATTGAGCTTTAGTTAGCCTGATAGTACGAGAAAAAATCTCAGATAGCGCTATTAAACGCCTTTCAATGAGGCATGGATGCACAATGATGCGCTGGAATAAAACATGGAAATATTCTGTTAAACCGAAATATACTTCAAACCTTCCTCTAGGGATTGAGCAAAAATTAATTGATTGGGCCGTTGAGTTACTTGAGCTTTAGCCAGCGTTTTCAGTGGTTGGAATTGTAATTCAGCCACAACCACTCGAACAGAATGCTGAAGACAAGTTTCAACAAATCGATTAAAAGCTGAGAGTCCACCCGCATCCAGTATCGGCACTGCATCCAACCACAAAATAATGCCTTGCTTCTGTTGAGACAGTTCGGTTAATTGGCTAAAAACTCGATCCGCTGCAGCAAAAAATAATGGGCCATTGATTTTAATAGCTAACCAATTTTCAGGTATCGATTGAGGAATTAAATGACGGTTATGAGAAATATCTTTCACTTGAGTCATCGCAGATACTTCACGCATAAATAACAATGCAGCTAAAACAATGCCCACCCCAATGGCGATCACCATATCAAATAATACTGTGAGGGATAAACAAGTGATTAATACGACAATATCACTGATGGGCGCTTTTTTAATAAGCGTAATCACTTTATGAACTTCACTCATATTCCAAGCAACCATAACCAATAATGCAGCCATAGAAGCCATGGGTAGATAGGATAAATAAGGCGCTAATAGTAAAATTGAAGTCAATACCAGCAAAGCATGAATCATGGCAGCAATCGGTGATTCCGCACCAGCACGAAAATTAACTGCAGAACGAGCTAATGCAGCAGTTGCAGTAATGCCACCGAAAAAAGGTGCAACAATATTACCTATACCTTGCCCTAATAATTCACTATTGGCGCTGTGACGTTTACCCGTCATACCATCCAACACTACAGCACACAGCAATGATTCAATCGCACCTAACATCGCCATGGAGAAAGCCGCAGGCAATAAAGCACGGAGGGTTTCCCACGCTTCATTGAAAGAATGAACAGCCAAATTGGGCCAACTAAAACGCGGCAAAAAAGGTGGAATACCATGCCCTGTAGAGCCGTCCGGAAAAATAAAACTAAAGCGAGAACCAATCGTTGCAACGGTATGCCCCTGTTTCGCTAATAGTAAAGATAAACCAATCCCCAGCAAAACAGCGGGCAACTGACCAGGAATGGGTAATTTTAATTTTGGCCATATGACTAACACAGCAAAAGTAGCGGACGCAACCAGCGTCGTTGCAGAGTCCCATTGCGGTAATGCCTGAAGTAACAGCATCCATTTAGCGATAAAGGATTCCGGTATCTGCGCCATCGACAAACCAAAAAAATCTTTGATTTGTAATGAAGCAATCACAATAGCAATACCCGCAGTAAATCCTAACGTCACAGACTCGGGAATATATTCAATCAATCGCCCTAAGCGCAGCAATGCCATGGCAATTAAAATAATGCCGGCTAATAAGGTCGCCACTAACAAACCATTGAGGCCAAACTTCTGCGTTACTGGATAAAGAATGACAACAAAAGCAGCCGTTGGACCACAAATACTCAGTCGAGATCCGCCCATCAGCGCAATGAGAAAACCGGCAATAATTGCAGTATATAAGCCATGCTGTGGCGCCACACCGCTGGCAATCGCCAACGCCATACTTAATGGAATTGCAACGATTGCTACGGTAATACCGGCCATAATATCTTTGGTAAAACGACGCTTGTTATAACCCTCAGTGAAACAGGCTTCACGAATCGCATGACAAGGACGCAAGGAAAATAAACGGGTATGATAAGGCATTTATAATAAACGCTTTAATAATGTTTGATTAAAATTCCGCTGAGCTTCCGCTTGTTTTTTTACACATTGAGTATCCGCTGGATAATCAGGTGTCACCTTAAACAAAGGTTGACCTTGTTTAACAATTTCACCTTGCCCATTGTTAATAAGAATTTCATCTATGCGTCCTGAAAAAGTCGCTGTTACTTTATTAAACATTTTCATCACTTCAATGATATACAGTGAATCACCCACTTTAAAATGATCGCCAACATTTACAAATGCAGGACTCTCGGGTGTTTCTTGACTGTAAAACATACCACCACTCACGGCAACAATTTCATGATCGCTGGCCGGTGGCAATGGTGCCAATATTTTTTGTGCTTCTTTTTGAATTTCAGGATCTAACAAACGCGCAGGAATCGTCACCTCTAAATTCTTTTGCGTTGCTAATTGGTAAAATCCACATTGCTTTGCCAAAACAAATAATAATTTAAATAATACAAATCCTGCTTGATATCCCTGATGTGCCGCTCTAGTTTGCAACCAAAGCTCCGATGAAAATCCCATGGGTGGTTCTATTTGAGTCAAACATTGCTCTAATAATTCATAACTAGAAATTGTTGTTTTTTCTTCTAATGATTGATAAAAACTTTCAGCTCTTCTTAATAAAGCTTCATCATGCCACCAAATACAATGCGCAGCAGGCATCTCAGTGGAATATTCCATATTTAAAAATACATAGGTTTCCCTCAACAAAGTCACGGGATTTTTTTGCCAATTAAATTGATCTTTTTGCCAACGCCCAGCAGCATGCGCCATACTTAACCAAGCGCTTAATAAATGCGGTGATTTTAATAAGATTTCTAAAGGTCTTAAAATCAATGTTTGTTTCTCTATAATAACTTTTGCCCACTCAACTGCATGCACATGATAAGCACGCACGACGCCATTAAATAAAAATAACAAATCTACTTGTCCGGCTAGTTTTTGCAATAAACCGACTTGAGTTAAATAGGCACCGACAAATTGAGTGGTGAGTTTAGAGCGAATATGATTAGCCAATAACCAATGAATTAAACCATAGTGAAAAGTACAGTTGGTTTTTAAATCGTCACCGCTCATTCTGGTACAACGTAAAATCTCTGCCAATTGCCGATAGGCTTTTGCTCGATCCTCACCTTGAGTAACAAATAAAGCAATATTACTGTCATAAGCTCCAGCCAAGGTATATTTCATAAAAAATCCTGTATCTGGATTTTTAGTAGAAATACCCTGATCA
>JAHFSE010000173.1 GCA_023265895.1 Gammaproteobacteria bacterium | reverse complement strand
TTTTTTTTCGCTAAACCAATTTTGAATCGTGATTTGATCATTGCTTGCAGCATGATTAGGATCTTGAATTTTAATGATGAGACTGTCGTTATTTCGACTGATGCTTAAATCACTTGAAGTAATGCCTGTACCAAATCGTATTTGATCTTGACCCGCGCTTGCATTGATATAAATCTTGTCAGGGTCAACCTCATCAAAGATAACATCCTGCCCATCGCCGCGATTAAAAATATAGGTATCTGCGGTTCCATCGCTGATCAAAGTGTCATTGCCCAATCCACCGATAAAGGTGTTTTTATTTTTTTCTGAGCCAGCACCATAGCCATCTGTTTTTTGAATGATATCGTCGCCTGCGCCGCCATCCAGGGTGTTGTTAGAGTTGTAGCTAAAATAAATTCTATCGTTACCTTCGCCACCCATTAATAAGTTGATGCTCGCAAAAAAGGATTTGATATCCGTATATTGATCAATATACGTATCTTTATCAGTAATAATGTCATCCCCAGCGCCGCCCTGAATGGTGTCATTACCGCCCAAGTCCGTGATGGTGTCGTTACCATCATTTCCATTGAGCCTGTCGTTAGAACGGTTACTGGTGGTGATGATATCATTTCCGTCACCGCCTGAAATAAAATTGTTATTGATGGGAGGGGTATCATAAAAATTGATAATATTGATGATCTGATCCAAGATGATATCGTCACCTGCACCACCATCAATGGTATCGTTACCGTAGATATCTGTAATGGTATCGTTGCCACCGAAACCAAAAATAGTATTGTCGCTATTAGATCCTTTTAGAGTGTCTGAATTTTCGGTGCCATAAATCGTCCGGCTGAGTTCTGTGACTTGATTCGCTGTTAATTGAGCGCCATCGGAAAATTGTAAAATTTCAATTTGATTACTTTCTTGATAAAACCAGTCTTTAACGGTGATTTGATCATTAGCTGAAGCAGCGTTGGGATCTTTTATTTGTATGATTAAAT
This sequence comes from Gammaproteobacteria bacterium, assembly GCA_023265895.1. Lineage (GTDB taxonomy): Bacteria > Pseudomonadota > Gammaproteobacteria > Pseudomonadales > JAHFSE01 > JAHFSE01. The sequence goes on along the minus strand of JAHFSE010000173.1, from coordinate 2,474 downwards.
CATAATTGATTTGACTGAATGAAAGATTATTGGCGCTGATTCCTGCACCGAATTTGATGCGGTCTATGGTGAGACGTTTTGAATCATAGAAATCTTCATCATCTTCGTAAAACTCATAATCTTCAATAATATCCTGACCATCGCCGCGATTAAAAATATAAAGATCAGTACTGCAACCCATCGATATAAAAGTATCGTTGCCACGACCTCCTGTTAAGGTATTTTTGTAGCCAGAGGAACGGTTATCGATATACTCTATGCTGATAAAATCATCCCCAGCGCCGCCATTAATGATGTTGTTAGCATAATTGCTGGTGATGCTGTTGTTTAATCCATTTCCTGTGGCGCTAATCAAGCCCCCGGTCAGAATTAAATTTTCTATATTAGCGCCCAATCTGTAGTTAATACCACGAGTTTCAACGGTATCAATGCCTTCATTAAATTTTTCAGTAATTTTATCATTGGCATCATCCACAATATAAGTGTCATCACCTGTACCACCTATCATGAGGTCTGCACCTAAGCTGCCATCTAAATAATCAGCGCCATCACCGCCATTGAGCGTGTCATCACCCAAGTCACCAAAAATTTGGTCGTTCCCAAAAAGACCATAGAATATGTTATTGCTCGCATCACCTACCATAATATTATCTGAGTTGCTGTCTATGTTGCTGCCTATGTTGTATTTATTATATTGACCCAAATTTGTTAAAAAGAAATCAAATCCTTCCGTAGCTTTTTGATTGCCTGCTTGCCGTAATTGCGTCATTAAGGCTTGGCCTAAACTGCCTTGGGTAGTTAACACCCGAGCAAAATCACTCATGCTGGCGGCAATATTGGGATTTAGATTATATTGTTCACGCCATTGCTGAACAATTTTACTGACATCTAACTTAAGCTGATTATTTTTATTGTCCCAGCTCATGCCGATGAGCGCATAAGTATCATCAAAGATCTGCGAGTTTAATTTTAATTCCACCCAATCAGAGAATAAATTAAAACTTTGAATAAGTGGATTGACTGCATTGCGGCCTACGAAGTTACCATTGCCGATATTAAGATATTTTTCACCGAGTAACTTTTCTAATACCTCTAATTTCCTAGAATCCAAGCTAATAGCTCCTCGACTGTTCTGGGCGATATCTTGCACTCCAGCCCAATGATAAATCATGTTCATGAGTAGATCGTAGCGCTCAGAAGAATCTGGTTCTGAAGTCATCCATTGCTGAACTGAGTTTATTAATGCACCCGTTTGATCTGTTGCCATGGCTTGATGCAATGAACGAAGATTACCAAACCCTGGTAAATCAGGTAACGCAGCAATGTCATCAGTCACAGAGACATTATTTAATGTTTGCGTGTGAGCCGCATCAACAGAAAACCAAACATCCTCTAAAGCATGCGTTTGATTATCTGTGGTGATGTAACTGCCTATTTCTTTGTGTTGATTATTTTGTGCATCTGTTTCCGTTGAATCTCTATAGGATAAATTCAATGCGAATTAAGAGCTGAATCGCTGAACTAACAGAAGCATTGCCGCAGCAATACGCCCAAATACATGTACCATCAAACCGTTATAGGATCTCACCTTGCCTGCCATCTGAATGCTTGTTTTCTCTTGAAGCCAATTAAAAAATGATTCAATAGGCTGACGAACACTAGAAATAGCACTGGATAAAAGCTTATCTGCAGAGTCTAAAAATTCTTGCCCTTTCTTTTTCCTAACCGGTGTATGCAGCAAAACGGCACCCTCTTGCAGCAATGAATTATTTTCTTTTTGATAGGCTTTATCAGCAAAAATGTTTTTGCTTAATTCAGGCAGTATTTGTTCATAAGCTTTTCGATCATGTGTCCCTGCATTGGTTAATCCAATATAACTTGGAATGGGTAGATTGCCTTTTTGATAACAGCCTAAAACATGCAGTTTTACGCCGTAATAATACATATTTTTCGCTGCACAATAGCCGTTAGCGGTAGCAATTTCTGGCGCCACTTTTGCCTTAAATCGCCGACCTTGTTTTGCCATTACAATGGGCATGGAATCGATTAATTGATGTGCTTCAAAATAATTATTTGAAGGCAACTTTGATTGCAAAGATTCAATTAAAGGAACAAAAACGTCATACATTCGATTAATGCGCTGAATAAAAGCGACATAACTTGGCAGCCCTGGAAACCAGGGCATTAAATGATTTTGCGCCTCTTGATAGATTTCTTTTAGTGTTCTGCGTTTATTCATAATGCCGTGCAGAAAAAGGGTTATAACTTCTTCATCAGAAAAACTTAACTCAGCATGATTTGTCATGCGAAGACAGTAAGCACAAAGATTTTTTTCATACTCATTGCATATAAAAAGGTATAGTGATATTAATTCGCTCTGCCAGTCCATCGGGAGTTCTCCTAACTTCGTCAAAAGTGGTGTGAATTCTACTCGATGGATTGGCTTCTTTATATTTCAGCTCTTAATTCGCATT
>JAHFSE010000172.1 GCA_023265895.1 Gammaproteobacteria bacterium | reverse complement strand
GGTCATGACGCGCGACCGCTTTATCACTTTAGCGTCCGAAGTAGGCACCTATCATTACGCGCCAGAAGATGTCATTGCCAAAGGTCGAGTAGGGCCAGGGCAAATTTTAGCGGTGGATACGCAAACCGGTGAGGTATTGCATACGCCGGATATTGATGCCTGTTTAAAAACAGAACATCCTTATAAAGTTTGGCTCAAACAAAATGCCGTGCGTTTAGGTTCTTCTTTAAATGAAGAAATTGAGGCTATTGAGCAATTTGACAAGCTGCAATTGAATCGTTTGCAGAAAATGTTTCAAGTCACCGCCGAAGAGCGTGATCAAGTGTTGCGTGCATTAGCGGAAACGGGGCAAGAAGCGGTAGGCTCTATGGGTGACGATACGCCAATGGCGGTGTTGTCGCAGAAAGTGCGCCCACTCACCGATTATTTTCGTCAACAATTTGCGCAGGTCACCAATCCGCCGATCGATCCATTGCGTGAAGCGATTGTGATGTCATTAGAAACTTGTTTAGGTGTTGAGCATAATATTTTTGAACAAACACCAGAGCATGCCAGACGATTAATTTTAACCTCGCCGGTGTTATCTCACAGCCGTTTTCAACATATTCTCAGTTTTCAAGATCAAGGTTTTTCACATCAATATTTTGATTTGAATTACGACCGCTCTATTGGATTGCAAAAAGCCATTGAGCAATTATGTGATGCGACAGAAGTGGCTGTGCGTAACGGTAAAGCTTTATTAATTTTATCCGATCGTCATATTGCCTCGGGTAAATTACCCATTCATGCCGCGTTAGCCACCGGTGCTGTGCATCATCGGCTCACACAAAAAGGTTTACGTTGTGACAGTAATTTAATTATTGAAACAGCTATCGCTCGCGATCCGCATCATTTTGCTGTGTTGTTAGGATATGGCGCCACAGCCATTTATCCTTATCTCACTTACGACATTTTATGTGACATGGTGCGTTTAGGCGCATTGCTAGAAAATCCGATCGAAGTTCATAAAAATTATCGCAAAGGTATTACCAAAGGCCTATTAAAAATTCTGTCAAAAATGGGTATTGCTGCTGTTGCTTCCTATCGTGGCGCACAATTATTCGAAATTATTGGTTTAAGTCGTGAAGTGGTGAGTTTGTGTTTCACCGGTAGTGCCAGCCGAATTAACGGCGCTACTTTTGCCGATTTAGAACAAGATCAAATTTTATTAGCACAGCAAGCTTGGTCTGATCGTAAACCCATTGGCGCTGGTGGATTATTAAAATATGTTCATGGTGCGGAATATCATGCATTCAATCCCGACGTTGTCCAAACACTACATGTTGCGGTTAAAAGTGGACGTTTCGAAGATTATTTAATTTACGCCAATACCGTGAACGGTCGCGGTGTAGCCACTTTACGGGACTTGTTAGCTTTTAAAACCGATATTCAACCGATTCCTATAGAACAAGTAGAGCCTATTGAAAAAATTTTGGTGCGTTTTGATTCTGCTGGTATGTCGCTCGGTGCTTTATCACCAGAAGCCCATGAAGCCATTGCGATGGCAATGAATCAATTGGGTGGTCGATCTAATTCTGGTGAAGGTGGAGAAGATCCAGCACGTTATAAAACCAATCGAGTTTCAAAAATTAAACAGGTGGCTTCTGGTCGTTTTGGTGTAACACCGGAATATTTAGTTAATGCAGAAGTGCTACAAATTAAAATTGCTCAGGGTGCAAAACCAGGTGAAGGTGGGCAATTGCCAGGCGGTAAAGTCAATGCGTTGATTGCACGTTTGCGTTATGCGGTGCCTGGTGTGACTTTGATTTCTCCGCCGCCCCATCATGATATTTACTCCATTGAAGATTTAGCGCAATTAATTTTTGATTTAAAGCAGGTCAATCCGGATGCTTTAATTTCAGTGAAATTAGTTTCTGAGCCAGGTGTAGGAACTATTGCTGCGGGCGTGGCAAAAGCCTACGCAGATTTTATTACCATTTCTGGTTATGACGGAGGCACAGCAGCAAGTCCATTGACTTCGATTCGTTATGCTGGTTCACCTTGGGAATTAGGTTTGAGTGAAGCGCAGCAAGCATTACGGATTAATGGACTGCGAAACAAAGTGCGTTTGCAAACCGACGGTGGTTTGAAAACTGGCTTGGATGTGGTGAAAGCGGCAGCGTTGGGCGCAGAAAGTTTTGGCTTTGGTACTGTGCCCATGGTGGCATTGGGTTGTAAATATTTACGCATTTGTCATTTGAATAATTGCGCTACCGGTGTTGCTACGCAACAAAAAGAATTACGTGATCATTATTTCATTGGTGAAGTAGAAATGCTGGTGAATTATTTTAAATTCTTAGCCATGGATACTCGAGCATGGTTGGCGCGTTTGGGCTGTTCTTCTTTAGAGGCTTTAATTGGTCGCACTGATTTGTTAGAACAAATTGAAGGTCTTAGTGATAAACAAAGAAATTTAGATTTATCAGATATATTATATAACAGCCACATTCAATCGGACGCACCACAATTTTATAGTGGGGAGCGTAATCATCCTTATGACAAAGGTGAGTTAGCTGAGCATATTATGGCTGTTGTTCAGACGGTCATTGAAAATAAAACCGGTGGTACTTTTGAATTTTCGATTACCAATTGCAATCGTTCTATGGGTGCGCGTTTGTCGGGTGAAATTGCTAAGCGTTATGGTAATCAAGGCATGGCAGATGCACCAATTACCCTGAATTTTAAAGGTACTGCAGGGCAAAGTTTCGGAGTATGGAATGCCGGTGGTTTGCACCTACATCTAGAAGGCGATGCCAATGATTATGTGGGTAAAGGGATGGCAGGTGGAAAAATTGTGATTCGTCCACCGCAAGTGAGTCGCTTTCAAAGTCAAGAAACAGCCATCATTGGTAATACTTGTTTATACGGGGCAACCGGCGGACGTTTTTTTGCTGCGGGTCGAGCGGGTGAACGTTTTGGTGTGCGTAATTCGGGTGTGCATGCTGTGGTTGAAGGTGCGGGTGATCACTGTTGTGAATATATGACGGGCGGATTAATTACTGTGTTAGGTTCCACCGGATATAATTTTGGTGCTGGTATGACCGGTGGTTTTGCTTATGTGTTGGATGAAAGCAACACCTTTGTCGATAAAGCCAATCGAGAATTAATTGATATTTTACGAATTCATCGAGAATCGACGGAAGATTATCGCAATCATTTATATGGCGTGATTAAAGAATTTGTTAGCGAAACAGCGAGTGCTTGGGGTGCGCAGATTCTCGATCAATTTGATGACTATGTCGCGCAATTTTGGTTAGTAAAACCGAAAGCAGCGAGTTTGGAAGATTTACTGAATAGTATTCGTTCGAATCCGGGTTAATTTTTTTATGTCCCTCCTGCAAGCCTTTTTTAAAAGGCGCAGTAGGGGGGGAAGGTGAGCTTGCGAACCTGGGGGGTCTTTTTCGAGACGAACCCCCTCGGCCTTTCAGGCCACTCCCCCTACTGAAGCAGGGGGGAGCATATATGAAATAGGTTTATGTTATGACATCACACAGCAA
>JAHFSE010000058.1 GCA_023265895.1 Gammaproteobacteria bacterium | reverse complement strand
TTTAAGCGCTAAGCCAATGGCATCACCAATCGCCGTTTGAGGCCCGGCAATACCAATTTCCGCTTCACTTAAAAAACGACTGACAGTCACGCGATCAAAAGTCAGCGGCGCTTGTAGATAAGCTTGTGAGCCAAATAAAATTAAACCGATGCGGTCTTCCGTGCGTCGGTTAATAAAAGCATTCAATACGGATTTTACTACGTTTAATCGAGTCGCCGGTTGGCCTCTTAATTCGAGATCATCTTCTTCCATGCTGCCAGAAATATCTACGGCAATCATTAAATCTCGGCCTATGTTAGGGGTGCGAATGGGGTCACCTAACCACAAGGGTCCCATGGCTGAAAAAACTAACAGAAACCAAATCATAGACGCAAAAAATAACCATCTTGTGTCATCGGTATGGGTATTTTTTTGTGGTCTATATAAGTGCGCAAGCTGCTGATAAAACGGCACCCTTAATGCTGCGGTAACTGGTGGTGATGCGGGTTTTAGCCAATAACGTATCAACCAGGGTAAAGGCGTGACAAAAATAGCAGGCCAAGTAGCAAAACTAAGCAAGCAGGGATCCTCCTTTGGGACGACAGGGTTGTCGTTTAATCCAACTGCGCGTGATGTTAAATAGTGCGCCTATATCACCATCGATGTTATCTTTTTGGTAAATTGCTTGCTGGAGTAATTGACCTGGTCCGCAGCTAAATGCTTGTGTGTGGCCCTGTTGATCTAGAAATTGAAGCCAAGCGATAGCCGTGAGTGAAGCCACTTGTGTTCTTGGATAGAGAGTTAAACTGACGCGTCGCAATAATTGACTACAGCCCATTACCGCAGGATATGCTTGTTCGTGATGTTGAAAGTTTTGCTCCAGTTTTTGTAATTCTGCTAAGGCTTGGCGACGAAAGCGATATTTTTTTCGATGGCGCGAGACGCTATAAAAAACTAACACCATGATGAATAAGGCGCTTAGGATGAGTAAATACCAGCCCCAAGCCAAAGGCCAAAAGCCAATGGGCGCGGGTAAATGAATATCACGTAATTGTGCTAATGTGCTGGGTTCTGTCATAGGTGTTCACCTTTTTGCGTAAACAGCCAAGTAGAGAGTGTATCAACCAAGGGTGCTTGTGTGCTGAGTGTTAACCAGCTAGCACCATATTGATGAAAACTATTTTTTAATTGTATTTGACGTTGTGAGAAATATTGCTGGAAGGCTTTGCGTAATTTAGGCGTTGCTGTATGAATGCTCATGTATTGCTGACCATTACTGATGGGGTAATGGCCATCGGGCGGTAGCGTTTGTTCTAGTGGATCATAAATCTGAATGCCGATGACTTGATTGTGTTGACATAATCCTGCAAGCAATGAAGCGCTTTCTGTATTAAAAAAAAGAAAATCAGATAAAATAATAATGCGTGCACCATGCTTGGCTAAGTGTAAAAGTGCTTTGAATGCCGAGTGCATGTTTTCAGTAGAATGAACAGTGTTTAAATCATTAATGCGGGTATACAGTGCTTGGTTATAATCAACCAGCGTATGAAAAAAATAATGTAATCCACGTTGGCCTGAATGTGGTTTTACTGCTTGATAATCTTTTAGTCCAACTAATAAACCACCGACGCGATCGCGATGATAAAAAGTTTGCCAGGCAATAAAAGCCGCCGCTTTTGCTGCGGTCACGGATTTTAATTCTTGTGCACTGCCAAAAAATAATGATTCGGTTTGGTCAACCACTAAATAAACTGGCTGTTCCCGTTCTTCATGAAAAAGTTTGGTATGTGCTTTGTGTGTGCGGGCAGTGACTCGCCAATCCATCGTGCGAATATCGTCACCTGGCTCATAACGTCGTACTTGGTCAAATTCCATGCCGCGTCCGCGTAATCGAGAGAGGTGGCGTCCTTTCAGTAATCGAGTTGAACGAGCTGGTATGGATCGCTTGAAGGAAACATTACCCAGTGCGATTAATTCTTCCAGCGTAATATAAACGCCAGACTTTTCTGATAATCGCTGGGGGTTTATTTCGATATGATTCATAGCATTCATCGAGCAATTTAAAATTAAGGCGCAGGGACGCGTGATAGTAATTCTTCAAGCACACTGTCTCGTGTCATACCTTTCGCTTGAGCTGAAAAAGTGAGCCCAATTCTATGTCGAAAAATATCCGGTAGCATGTGTTGAATATCTTCGGGTGTCACATAATTTCTTTGAGCTAACCAAGCCTTGGCACGGGCGCAGCGATCCAACGCTAACGTGCCCCGTGGGCTGACGCCATATTCAATGGCTTGTTGCAGTGCAGGGTCATAATCTGCTGGATGTCGAGTTGCCAGGGTTAATTGGATTAAATAATCTTCTACTGCAGGTGTCATATGTAATTGCAAAATTTCCTGACGTGCAGCGAAAATTTGTGCCTGCGTAATTTTATGGGGCATGGCTGCCATTTGCGGTGCGCTATGACTGGCTTCCTGACGATGTAAATGGAGGATTTTTCGTTCGGATTCAAAATCAGGATAGTCAATTTTAACATGCATTAAGAAACGATCGAGTTGCGCTTCAGGTAAGGCATAGGTGCCTTCTTGTTCAATGGGATTTTGAGTGGCCATGACCATAAAAAGTGAGGGCAATAAATGAGAGCGTGTACCAATACTCACTTGTCTTTCAGCCATGGCTTCCAGTAAAGCAGATTGCACCTTAGCGGGCGCTCGATTGATTTCATCTGCTAACACTAAATTATGGAAAATAGGGCCTGGTTGAAATTGAAAAGAACCATCTTGTAAATGATAGATATCCGTACCGGTAACATCTGCTGGCAATAAATCAGGGGTAAATTGAATGCGATGAAAGTCCCCTTCAATACTTTGTGCTAGCGCTTTAACTGCTCGAGTTTTTGCCAAGCCTGGTGCGCCTTCTACCAGTAAGTGCCCGTCTGACAGTAGGGCAATGATGAGACGTTGTACTAAGCCCTGTTGGCCGATGATCGTTTGGCTTAAATTTTCCTGTAATTGGTGAATGGCTTGCCAGAGAGGGGGTGAAACAGGGGGTACAGAAAGCGACATGGAGCCTCCATAAAGAGATGTGATGTGTGTGTCTGAGCGTTGCCCAGAATGGGGGTTCAGCAGTCAGAAATCAATGATAGAGTTTTAACAAAATAAGAGAGCAGTGATGGGGTAAATGGGCAAGACTAACTCAGAAATCCTGTCTACAGTAAAAGGATACCAATTTGCTATGAGTTGAGATTTATTTAGAGGTCGCCATGCAGTATCAATCCTTATCTTCCCTTGTTACTTCATCAACCACACTTCATGAGCCACTATTGTTGGAGCGCCCAGAAAGTTTGAGCGATCGCCTTTGGCAGTGGATGCAACAGCGTGTGCCAGGCGAAACTAAATTGCGTGTGGTGGATTCGGCAGGTTTAGCCTCAGAGCCTTCCGTTCATACCGGTATTGAAATCATCACGGATAATTCACCCGCTTTGCTGGATAGTCTGCGCACAGCCTTGCAACAGAAAAATATTGCACTATTAAATTTACAGCTCAGTATTTTTCAGTTGGTGCGTCATCCTTCGGGTGAATTAATGGCGATTGCAACTGAATCGCAAGTGAATGCAATTGAGGAGGCGCTGATACAGATAGAATTATTGAGCGAAGTAAAACCAGAACAATGTATTGAAATTCAATCGGTATTACATGCAGCGATCAGAACCTGGGAGCAGGATTTACAAGATCATTTAACCCTTATTGTAGGTCATCCGCAGGCAAGCGTTTGGCGCGATCACTATGCGGGCAAGTTTCCCATCAGTTATCAAGAGCATTGTTCTGCTATTCATGCGGTAGAAGATATTCAATACATGATGCATCTGATCGATGATAGCGAAATTATGATTCGTTTTTATCCTGCGGAAGGAGAGGAAAATCATTTTTGGTTGAAATGGTTTCATCTTAATCAGTCATTACCGCTCTCTAATATGATTCCCATGTTGGAACATTTGGGATTACAAGTGATTTCCTCTCGACCCTATGAAATACCTATAAAAACAGGGCAGTGTTTTTATCTCAATGAGTTTTTTGTTCGCTATCATGGTCGGAGGTCGATTCAATTAGAAGAAAGTAAAATTTTATTAGAAGATGCACTGAAAGCTTTATGGCATGGCTGGGTGGATAACGATGGCATGAATCGTTTGATTTTATCGGTGGGTTTGGGTTGGCGACAAGTTGCTATGCTGCGCTCCTATAGTAAATATTTTATCCAAATTAAATTGGGTTTTAGTGAGCGTTATGTGGAAACCGTGCTACTGCATCATCCGGAAATTACTCGAAATTTAGTGCAATTATTTTGCGAACGATTTGATCCGCAATTGCAATCCGGTGCAGAGCAGCGTGAACAATTATTGATGGAAGATATTAATGAAGCTTTAGAAGCGCTGGATAATATTGATGAAGATCGCATTTTGCGTCGTTATGTTGATTTGATCCAAGGGACTGTGCGGACAAATTTTTATCAGTATAATGCTGCTGGCCAACCAAAAACTTATATGGCCTATAAATTTTTACCCAGAACTATTCCCGATTTATTAAAACCGTTACCTTTTTATGAAATTTTTGTTTATTCACCGCAAATGGAAGGTTTACATTTGCGCAGTGGAAAAATTTCTCGTGGTGGTATTCGGTGTTCTGATCGAGTGGAAGATTATCGCACAGAAATTTTAGCGTTAATGAAGGCGCAGCAAGTTAAAAATTCGGCTATTGTGCCGATGGGTGCAACGGGTAGTTTTATTGCCAAAAATATTTCCGAATGGTTGTCAGATGAACAACAAAAACAAGTCATGATGGAATGTTATGGTACTTTTATTGCTGGCTTGTTAGATCTCACCGATAATTTAAAAGACAATCAAGTCATTCAACCTGAACAAGTGGTGTGTAAAGACGACGACGATTATTATTTGGTAATAGCTGATGATAAAGGAACAACGGATTTTGCTGATATGGCGAATGCGATTTCTGTGGCGCGCCAATTTTGGTTGAAAGATGCTTTTGCTTCTGGCGGTAGTGTGGGTTATGACCATAAAAAAATGGGTATTATCGCTCAAGGTGTTTGGGTTTCAGTACAGCGACATTTTCGTGAATTAGATATTCATATGCAGCATCAACCGATTACCGTCATGGGTATTGGTGATATGTCTGGCGACGTCTTTGGAAATGGTTTGTTAGCTTCTGAGCAATTGCAGTTGGTTGCTGCATTTAATCAATCTTATATTTTTATTGATCCTAATCCAGATTTAGTTGTCAGTTTTAATGAGCGTAAACGACTGTTTAATTTACCTAATAGCAATTGGAGTGATTACGATAAAAACTTAATTTCATCAGGTGGTGGTGTATTCTCTCGACAAGCAAAGATTATTCACACAACACCAGAAATGCGTTTGAAATTACAGATTGGTGCTTTGCGTTTAACACCAAATGAATTAATTCAATATTTATTGAAAGCACCTGTAGACTTGATTTGGAATGGGGGTGTGGGTACTTATTTTAAATCCAGCATGGAATCACATTTAGATGTGGGAGATAAATCCAATGATGGCATTCGTATTAATGGTTCAGATATTAAAGCCAAAGTGATTGCGGAAGGGGGTAATTTGGGCGTCACTCAGTTAGGGCGAGTAGAGTATGCTATGAAGGGTGGATTATCCAATACGGATTTTTGTGATAATTCAGCGGGTGTGGATTGTTCTGATCATGAAGTGAATCTCAAAATTTTACTGCATACCATGATTCAAAAAAAGGAAATGACTCAAGAACAATCGAATCTTTTATTGAAAGAACTGACAGCTGAAGTAGCTGCCTTAGTGTTGCTTAATAATGATCGGCAAGCGCAGGCCGTGAGTATTGCATTAGCTGAATCCAGTCATCATTTGGAAGGCTATCGACGTTATATTAACGCCTTAGATTTAGAGGGAAAAATAGATCGGGAGGTAGATTTTATTCCTTCCCATGAAGAGCTGTTGGCTAGAAAAAATAACGGTACTGGACTGTTTAGGCCTGAATTAGCTTTCTTATTGGCCTGTTGTAAAAATGATTTGAAAGAGGAATTGGTTACTTCTTCAGTGCCTGATGATCCTTATATTAGCCGAGAATTATCTCGCATGTTTCCTCAAATCATTTCTGATCGTTATTCAACTCAATTAGCGCAACACCAATTAAAACGCGAAATTATTGCAACGCATGTGGCAAATCATTTCGTTAATTTTATGGGCGTTACTTTTATTCATCGCATTAAAGAAGCCTGCGGTGCTTCTGTGCAAGAGATTGTAAAGGCTTATATTGCTGCACGAGATATTTTTCGTTTAGAGCAATTTTGGCAGTCTGTTGAAGCATTGCAGGATCATGTTTCAGAATCTCATCAAAGATTTTTGTTGTTAGCTTATACGCAATTGGTTCGCTTAAGTACCAGTTGGATTTTACGTAATTCGGATCATACATTGAATGTTGCAGATTGGGTCAATCGTTATTCGCCTGGCGTGGAAATGATTGCGCGAGAATTACCCTTATTATTAAGCGGTGAGCGCTTAGAAATTTGGGAAGCTCATTATGCTGAATATATTCAATTAGGATTAGATGAGCAGTTAGCAGCTTGGGCTGCAGGCATTGAAGGTATGACACCGGTATTAGCGATTATTCAAGCCGCTGACGCGACAAATAAGCCTATTTTGGATGTAGCAAAAATATTTTATGAATTAGGTGATCGATTAAATTTATATTGGTTTAGCCAACAGATTGAACAGTTGCCAGCGGAAGATCATTGGCAATCCTTAGCGAGAGAAGGTTATCGTGATGATTTAGATGAGCAACAAAGACGGCTAACAGCAGCTATTTTATCGATGGAAATAGCTTCAGCAAATGTTTCTACTGAAGAAGATTGCCAAGCACGCATTCGCGCTTGGATTAATCGTTATCAGCAAGATGTACATCGTTGGCGTATGTTGACTCATGAATTTGAGTTAAGTCCACCAAAAGATTTTGCAATTTATGCAGTGGCGCTGCGTGAATTAGCTCGAGTGGCGAAATAAAGTCCGTAACTTAATTAAACGGCTTTAAAAATAATTGAATCTCGTGAATTCATCGGATGTTGAGTTGCTCGTCTGCGTGCATCCAGGTAAGATGCTAGCTCGTTTTTATGAAGAAGAGCAGCATGGATATTTATCCTTTATTGCGTAACGGCTTATTTTGGTTACCACCAGAAATCAGTCATGAATTGAGTTTGAAAGCCCTTGCATGGGCACATCGTTATCGCCTATTAAAATTTTTTAAACCCCTGATTACACCGGTTCCTTGTTATTGTATGGGATTGCGTTTTCGTCATCCTATTGGTTTGGCAGCTGGATTGGATAAAAATGGCGATTATATCGATGCATTAGGAGCGTTAGGTTTTAGCTTTATTGAAGTGGGTACGGTGACGCCTAAGCCACAATCTGGAAATCCTAAACCACGTTTATTTCGTTTGCCTGAGCAGCAAGCGATTATTAATCGTATGGGATTTAATAATAAAGGCGTGGATTATTTGGTTGAGCGTTTAAAGCGTCGCAGTTATTTGGGTATCGTTGGCGTCAATATTGGAAAAAATAAAGATACGCCATTAGAGCAAGCGATAGAGGATTATTTATATTGTTTAGAACGCATTTATCCCTATGCCGATTATATTGTGGTGAATATTTCTTCGCCTAACACGCCCGGTCTTAGGGACCTTCAGCAAGGTAATGCATTAGTGGAATTGTTGCATCGATTAAAAGAGCGACGAGAATCTTTGCGGCAAGAGCACGATGTTAAGGTTCCCTTATTATTAAAGATTGCACCGGATTTAGCAGAAATTGATTTGGTTTGGTTGGGCGGACAATTATTAGAAGCGGGTTGGGATGGTGTGATTGCGACCAATACAACGGTGAGTCGACAGGGGATAGAAAATGCTTTGCATGGGGATGAAGCAGGAGGATTAAGTGGCAGCCCTTTATTCGCTCATTCCACCGAGGTGTTAGCAAGCTTAGCGGATGTTTTGCAGGATCGTGTGCCTATTATAGGTGTGGGTGGTGTGATGGTTGGTAAGCAAGCGGCAGAAAAAATGCGTGCCGGAGCTTCGTTGGTACAACTGTATTCAGGTTTTATTTATCGTGGTCCGAAATTGATTCAAGAGACAGTCAATGCAGTACGAGATTTGGTCGTGCGTAGAAAATAATAATACACAAGCGTCTATGGCTCGGCGGTAAGATAGCGTAAAATGCGCGCGATATTCACTGATTTAATAGGGCAACTACAACTATGGAAACTCTCGATATTATCAAAGATCAAATTAACTCGAATGCGGTGATTCTTTATATGAAGGGTACGCCACAATTTCCTCAGTGTGGCTTTTCTGCTCGTGCAATTGATGCATTGAAAGCCGTCGGCGAGCCTTTTGCCTATGTCAATATTTTAGAAAATCCGGATATTCGGGCAGAATTGCCTAAATATGCTCAGTGGCCAACCTTTCCACAGTTATGGGTAAAAGGTGAGTTGGTGGGTGGCAGCGATATCGTGTTGGAATTATTTCAAAAAGGTGAATTAGCGCCTTTGATTCAAGCAGCGACAGCGAGCTAATATCTTTCTAGCTTATGTTGAGAAAAGTTGAGCGCGTATGCTTGCTACAAAAGTGACTGCTTGCTCAACGATTTTTTCTGCGTCTACCAGCTCAATGGAATCCCCCGTATAGTCAGCAACTAGACGCATTTCTTCGGCACGATTGAGTGCTCGGCCTAACTCCGTTGGAAAAGCACCATTTTTTACTAGGTGTAAACTGAATGCTGAAATGAGCCCATTGTGTGTTTTATATATTGGCAGGGTGACACCGGAAATGATGAGGGCTGCGCGAGCAGCGTCAAACATAGCGTAATAAGCGCGATTACAGGCACCATCAGCATCTTTGGTTGTGAGTAAAAGTTGGGCGGAGTCACATGCACAAAGCGCTTTGTGCATCAGGCTATCAGCAGTGAGAGTATGGTTCACAATCGTATGCCTTCCTTGGCAATATTATGGAGTAGTAATGGATTTGAATAATGCTCTGGAGTTTGCCATTCATCCAGCCAAATAGGTAATGGCTGGATGCGAATCCCTGTTTCTAGCAATACATCAAAAGCAAGATCAGCCATGGTTAGTTTGGTTGGAATAAGGCGGGTATGTTTGCCGCGTAGTAAAACAGCTATATCAGCATCGCTGTCTGAGCTATGTGTCTGCCGAGCTCGGCTACCGAATACAATAATGCCAGCGGTATCATATTGCTGAGTAATTTTTTCTGCGAAAAGTCGTGCAGTATATTCAGTTTCTGGGTCAAGCGTTGCCTTTGCCATGAGCTTCTTTCCATAAAAGTTAACCTTGGTTAGTCTAACAATAGATGGATATTTCTCATAGCTAAACCCCATCTCTCACAAATGGATTGGTTTTTCGTTCTTGGCCAAAGGTAGATTCTGGGCCGTGGCCAGGGAAGAAAACAACGTCATCGCCCAGCGGCCATAATTTTTCTCGAATGGATTGCACTAACTGTGCGTGATTGCCTCGAGGAAAGTCGGTGCGGCCGATGGAGCCGGCGAATAATACATCGCCGACAATAGCGCGTTTGGCTTGGGCATTAAAAAAGATGATATGCCCTGGTGTATGACCAGGACAGTGGCGTACTTGCCATCGGGTATTGCCTACCGCGACTTCATCGCCATCCTCTAACCAACGAGTGGGCGTAAATACTTTTGCCGGCGGAAAACCAAACATCTGCCCTTGTTTAGGTAACATCTGAATCCAAAAATCTTCTTCTTTTTGCGGCCCTTCAATAGGGAGTTGTGTTCTCTCTTGGAGTTCAGCAACGGCACCCGCATGATCAATATGGGCGTGAGTGACTAAAATTTTGGTCAGTATCGCTTGTTCTTGTTCAATCACCGCTAGAATTTTTTCTAACTCACCACCTGGGTCTACCACTGCGGCTTGCCGAGTCTCTTGACAGATAATGACACTGCAATTTTGCGCAAAAGCAGTGACGGGAATAATTTTAATCAAAAGATTCATGCATCCTCGTTAATGTTTTAGTTATAGCCTATTTAGAAAGGTAGATCTCTGAATAGCCAATTAAAAAAGGCTCATCGTTATCTGCTGGTACTTGAACGGAGAGACTCTCTACTTTCTCAAGGATCATAGCAACAAAAGGTGTTATGGCTGCACCCGCAAAACCGCCCACTGCATATCCCACTACCGGCGCTAATAATAATTTGGGATATTGTTTGGCGAGCGGTAATCCCACCGCGGCTTGTATGCCAGTGCTGCCATAACCTAATGTGCCAGCTGCTAACGCTAAATGTTTAACGGAAGGGCGAACGCCGGATTGATACGCAATATAGGCTTCACGGATTAATTCGCGAGCAAAAAATGCGTGAGAGGCGAAGGGTGGTAATCCGGCTGCAGTTAAGGCTGCATTGACATAAGGCAATACTAACGGCGCGAGTGTAGCTTCAGGTAGGGTAATCGCAGCGAGTATTCGAGAATCTTCCAATGTGTTAATTGCTGCATTTTCTGCAATCAATTGTTCGACTTCTGCGAGTTGTATTTTGGATAGTTCCGCTTGATTGCTAATTTGCGTTAGGCCGGTAGGTGATTCATACAGCTTGATCGTTGTACGCTGTGCTGGTGTAATTTCTGCGCTTAACGGATCTGGTGCAGCCCATAGTTTCTTCGAAATAAAATCACTACCAGCGGCATACAGGCCAGAAGCTCTAAATCTTAGCAAGCGATCCAATAAAGGCGGTTGCTCACCATTGGCCGTGAGATGGTAATCTTCCACCGGTATTCTTTGATTAATAAAATA
Organism: Gammaproteobacteria bacterium; assembly: GCA_023265895.1. Taxonomy (GTDB): domain Bacteria; phylum Pseudomonadota; class Gammaproteobacteria; order Pseudomonadales; family JAHFSE01; genus JAHFSE01. The sequence continues at coordinate 3,037 of JAHFSE010000058.1, read as the reverse complement.
TCGTTCTTCCGACGGTAATGTTGCTATATGAGGAAATGGGTGCTCTGGATGATTGAATCCAGTGATATGCGTTCGAATATAGGCGCGTTCCGCACCTCGAGTGGTGCGATTGACTTCCATGGCGACTAACTCTCGCGCTTTAACAGCTTTAATATAAGCTGTAATTGCCTCGGCAACCGCTCGGTCTGCTGTTCCTTGCCCAGCAGGAATTAAGCCTTTTTTCTTTGCGTAAGCTTGAATGCGCTCTGAAGTATGTCGACCTAACAACATACTATGTAATTCCTCCAATGTGGTGTGATACAGCGGTGAAGGATGTTTAACCATGCCAGCTCTTTCTCTGCCGGCATAGGTTTTCATTGCGCTGAATAACAACTCATGTTGGTGGATACAAACGGCTTCTTGTGCCTTGAGTGCAACGTCTAATGCTTGCAGTTGTGCTCGATATTTTTGGCTATCTTGTTGGCTGTTTTCGGCGTGTCCTTCGATAACACGGCCGAGTGGATCTTGCCCTCGTGTTTCTGGCTCTGTGCCTGTTTGCAGCCATTGATTGAAATTTTGCGTATCTCTAAGTAAGAGCGGGACGATTTGTTCTGCATCTCTTAACTGAGGTTGAATAAAATTGTCTTCTGAATATGAGGCAATGTTGGCTTGTACGGCAATGAGTTTGCCAACCCAGTCGCATTTGGAGTTTTCTAATGCAGCCTTCTCATCGGTTGACAGCTGATTAAAAATCTCGTTCAAAGTTGAGTCGTTTGGATCTTCTTTTGAAGTTAATCGGTTGAGTAAATGGAGCGTATATTGTTGTTCAAGCGATAGCGTCGCTGCTGCGCCTGCCGTATCGCAAATGGTTTTTGCTTGTGCGCTTGTCAGCTGATGTAAAAATTGAGGTGGATTTTCTAGATGGAGTAATGCCGCCAATTCAGCATTGAGTTTGGCTTTTTCAAAACGGCGATCAACAATTGTTACTGGGCCAGCAAACATAGTCATAGGTAACTGTGTTGAAGGGTGTCTTTCGGTGACGCTCAGTGCAGCTGTCCAGGGAACAGTTGTAGCGGGTAACCCGGGCACCCATCGTTGCGCAAATGCGGGCAGCCATTTACCTTGAGCTAATGTGTCTGAATATCCGCGATGCACTTGAGGTAATTTAGAATTATAGGGTGCTGTCACATGCATTAAGCCCATAACCTGTTCATCTGGGTTGTAATGAGGCTCGCTTCGCGCCTCTCGTTGTACATCACACATGACTTTGGGCGCGCCATTTTTACTCATGAAATCTGCGCGTACTTTGCGTTCTAATCCACGGGTATTTTCAGTATTAGCCCCGGTGAAGCCAGCTAATAATGCAGTAGTAATGCTGCCTTCATTCTCTGGGTTAGCCGGATTTAATCTTGCTTGCATGGAGTCGCGCGCTACATTCGATACTTTTAATCGATCGGCTACTGCGCTGCCAAATAGCATAGGGATCACTAAATTAGCAATGAGTGCGTTGGGGTAGCGTTTGGTTAAGCTGCCAATACATTCTAGGAAAGTTGCATAATCCAAGGTTTCATAGGTGTGTGGGCCGTAATCAATCAACAGAATGCCTTTGGGATGTTGGGCAAAGAACTCTGTAATGTGATGCAGGCCGTATACCATTGGATTGGTTTCTTTGCCTACGCTGGTAATATATTCGTGGAAAAAATGATGCACCATCGCAGCAGTTTTAGAGTGTGTACCAAATTCAGCAGCCAGTTCCTCTTCCGTCGGTGGTGTTGTTTCAGCTACTAATCTTTGCGCTGATCTCCAATCTTCCTGTCTCCAAACCGGAGAGCCATGCATTGCTGAATGATAATATTGTCGATGGGTTGTATCCGATACTTGTGATTGCGACGTCGCCCTGGGTAGGTGCTCTGTTAAGGGTGCTTGTGTCAGTCCAGACAAGTAGGGTTTAATCGGTGCGGGTGATTTTGCTGGATCAATATCCGCTAGATTTGCTGTGTGCACACTTTTCAGCGTTTGTTTGGTTTGTGGCGTCAGTGCTGAAAATTGATCGATGGTTTGGTTATAATTTTTTTGAACAGCGGGCATAGACATAACAAGTACCTTATTTTTAGTAGAAGTAGATGAGCATTTTATTTTGTTGATAGCTTTCTTGGCTTTCTTTACTTGGTTTTTTAAAGAAACATGCGCTAAATAACAAAAGTTAAAATTTTTTTACATAAGTCTGAAAGGCTAACAAGTGCGCCAGCGAGAGTCAATTTTTTTATTTTCCTGATGTTTTGATCAAATGAAATAGAGCATTGTTTGTATCAACAACCCATTATTGCCTACTCCAGTAGACGGATGTATTCGGATTGGTAAGTAATTTTCGAATTGGCATGATGGAACGATCAGCGACATGATTTTGCGTCAATACCTTTTGATAAACCGTCCATTTTTCTTGCCCCTGCAATAACACAATGGATTGATGACAATGATTTAATTCCTTTAAAGATAAACTCATTCGAGCAAAGGGTGCTTGCTTGGGATGCATCGCAATACAAGCATAGGGATAATTTAAATTCAAACCTGCGTGAATATTATCGGCACAAGGAAATAGCGAGGCGGTGTGACCATCCAATCCCATACCCAATAGAATAACATCGTAAGGTTTGGGAATGGTTTGCAATCGTGCATGTACTTTTTCAATAGCCTGTTCCGGTGTTGCATCTTGTGTTTTTAATCCAATCCAATGGGCGGCTTTGGCTCGATTCACCAACAAAGTATTTTTAATCATCCATTCATTGCTATTGTTATCTGTGGTTTCAACCCAGCGTTCATCCGTTAATGTGATAATAATACGAGACCAATCGAGGTCGAGGTGACTTAAATAATCATATAAAGATTTGGGCGTGTTGCCACCGGATACAACCAGTGATGCCTGTGCTTGTTGTTGCAATTTTTTGGATAAATGAATTTTTATTTTTTCGCCGAGTGTGACCACTAAGTCTGACATAGTAGAAAAGCAGTATTGATGAGGGGGTATTTCCATGATATCCATCCTGTCCCAGTGTTGTAT
>JAHFSE010000057.1 GCA_023265895.1 Gammaproteobacteria bacterium | reverse complement strand
TTGACGCAATATTGCACGTAAACCTCGCGCAAAAGTCATTTCTACTTTGGTATTTACCTGAGTTTGACCAATGCCTTCCAACTGATATTCAATGGGATCTTCTACCGTTAATATATTGCGCGTTTGATTATTCAAATAGGCTAAACAAGCATACAAAGTGGTTGTTTTTCCTGAACCCGTTGGACCCGTTACTAAAACAATCCCGTGAGGCTTTACCACAATTTGAGCAAGGCGCTGATAATCTGATGCCGCCATACCCAAATGTTTAATATCTAAACGCCCTGCTTGTTTATCTAATAGACGCAAAACCACTCGTTCACCCCCACTAGAGGGCATAGTCGATACACGCACATCCACTTCTCGACCCGCTATACGAAGAGAAATACGACCATCTTGCGGTAAACGTTTTTCAGCAATATCTAATTTGGCCATAACTTTAATGCGTGACACCAATAACGGCGCCAATTCTCGCCGAGGTCGCACCACTTCTTTCAACACACCATCAATTCGCATACGCACCACTAATTGACGCTCAAAGGTTTCAATGTGAATATCCGAAGCTTTCTCTTGAATGGCTTCCGTCAAAAGTGCATTAATCAAACGAATAATCGGCGCATCATCTTCTTGTTCTAATAGGTCCTCGGTCTCAGGCAAATAATCAGCCAAACTCGCTAAATCTAATTCATCCCCTAAGCCTTCAACCATTTGCATCGCTTCACTAGAATCATTCTGATAGCTCTGCGCTAATAATGCATCAAACACTGTCGCCTCTAGCATTTCAAAATAAACACGAACACCTAAAAAACGCTGCACTTCTGACATTATTTGCGACGTTATTGAAACTCTAAATTGTACGCGCGCCTGTTCCTCGGCATCTTGAACCAGCAATACGCCCTGACGCTTAGCAAAACTAAAAGACCAGCGTCGCTCTATTAAACTTCTTTCAGTGATTAACGTTGGTTTTTCCATCAATAAAAATTCACTCACCGCCTTTGAAACCTCTGATACCCGCACCTTGATCAGTCTAGGCAGTTAGCGACGAAAAAACCACATAGGATGGGATAGATAAGATTTTTATCTCACCGTAAAACCCCCTCTCCAGATCTTTTTCATATCATGATACTCTCCTCGCCTCTCCGTATTTGATCGAATCATGTAGCGTTAGGAAATTCCAATGAGTACTCGTTTATGGCAACCCTCACCACAACGTATTGCTGAAGCAAATATCACTCGCTTCACACAATTATTAGAAAAAAAACAGGGCATTCGACTGGAAAATTATGCTGCGCTTCACCGCTTTACCCTTGAACATAAATCGATATTTTGGCAAGCCATTTGGGATTTTTGCGATGTGCAAGCCCACAAATCGGCAGATCACATATTAATTAATGAAAATAAAATGCCGGGGGCCCGTTGGTTTTTAGGTGCTGAATTAAATTTCGCTGAACATTTATTACGCTTTCGCAGCAATCAACCTGCATTGACCGCTATAAGTGAAACGGGTGTCGTACGTACACTGACTTTTGATGAGTTGCATCACTGCGTTGCCCAACTGGCCGACCAATTCAAAAAAATTGGCCTACACCCAGGCGATCGTGTAGCGGCGATTATGCCAAACACCTTAGAAACAACCATTGCTATGTTGGCAACAACCAGCTTAGGCGCCATTTGGTCTTCCTGTTCTCCAGATTTTGGTATTGGCGGAATTTTAGATCGCTTCAGTCAAATTGAACCCACATTAATAATTGCCTGTGATGGTTATCATTACGCGGGAAAAACATTCGATATCACAGAAAAATTACAGGCTATTTTACAACAATTACCCAATACTAAACATTTTTTGTTGGTGCCTTATTTAGAAATTACTGCACCGAATCGGAAGTCTCCCGCTGTCTTTTCACCGGCATCGTACGCCATCGCTGGCTACGATGCCTCATCGGACATCCCTGTCCTCGCTCAAAAACAGCGAGAGAGTTTCCGATCCGTTAATATACAATTATACAATTGGGACAGTTGGGTAAATCTAGAAAAACCCACGCCTACACTAGAATTTATTTCCGTACCCTTTGAGCATCCGCTTTATATTATGTATTCCTCCGGCACCACCGGAAAACCCAAATGCATCGTGCATTCTGTTGGCGGCACACTGTTGCAACATTTAAAAGAACTATCACTGCATACCGATATAAAACCCAGCGAAGCTTTTTTCTATTTCACCACTTGCGGTTGGATGATGTGGAATTGGTTTATGAGCGGACTTGCGTTAGGTGCTCATTTAATTTTATATGACGGCTCACCTTTTTATCCTGGCCCAGAACGTTTACTTGATTTAATCGATGAATATGACATTGCGGTTTTTGGTGGCGGCGCCCGTTATTATGCCTCCTTAGAAAAAGCGGGTTGTAGCCCTAAAAATACTCACCAATTAAAAAACTTAAAAACCATTTTATCCACTGGATCGCCGTTAAGCGCACAAAGTTTTCAATATTTATATGATCAAGTAAAAATGGATTTATGTGTTTCGTCGATTTCTGGTGGCACCGATATTATTTCTTGTTTTGCCTTAGGCAATCCCTGCCTACCAGTGTATAGCGAGCAATTACAATGTTTAGGTTTAGGCATGGACGTGGATATTGTGGATGAACAATGCCATTCATTGCGCGAGGAAAAAGGTGAATTAATTTGTCGCTCACCCTTCCCTGCTATGCCCATTGGTTTTTGGCAAGATCCAGATAACCATAAATTTAATCAGGCTTATTTTGCTCGCTTTGCTAATATCTGGGCGCAGGGTGATTACGGTGAAATCACCGCAGAAAATGGCCTTATTATTTATGGTCGTTCCGATGCCACATTAAATCCCGGTGGCGTCCGTATTGGCACTGCAGAAATTTATGCGCCCGTGGAAACTTTTCAAGAAGTGCTTGAATGCATTGCAGTTGCACAACAATGGCAGGATGATGTACGCGTTATTTTATTCGTTAAATTACAACCGCAACTCACACTCACCGAAGATTTAATAAAGCAAATTAAAACTAAAATTCGTCAACAGGCTTCTCCTCGTCATATGCCCGCCAAAATTATTCAAGTACCAGATTTACCAAAAACCATCAGCGGAAAATTAGTTGAATTGGCTGTCACGCACATCATTCATAATCATCCAGTTAACAATAAAGAAGCCTTAGCAAATCCAGAAGCACTCCAATATTTTGAAAATATTCCTGCATTACAAGAAGATTGATCTGAAAAAGATAACGACATAATATTCATGCTCTGAATTTTTGCGCATATCCAAGGAAAGACTATGTCATTCGCTATCGAAGAATCCATGCTACATACACGCTTGCATGACGCTTACGATCAACTCACAGATGCATTGCTAGCATTACATCAAGGTTTAAAACAAGATCAACAAGCTGGCTATTCCGCTTGGGTACCGCTGGCACCACTAGAATTAACTGCTCGAATAACACCCATCGACCAAGCCTGTGAGCTCTATTTGGCTTTATTTTTTTTTGATGGCCAAGATAGCCATGAAACCATCAGTCGTCATGGACTCATCAGTGCAAGTACAAAAACCCTCTCCAAGGCCTTGTTAGTTAATCAAGCTAAAACACAATTTAAAAATTGTATCAGTGCTATTAAAGAAAATTTCCCACAATTATTTAAAAATATTCCTCATGAATTTGCTGAACGCCATCCAGCGATTCGAATGGCGCTACGAGGTCAAAGTTTAAATCGATTGCATTTAAAACAATGCTATCGCCATATTCCAGTATTTACACAACGCCCCATTCGGGTAGGATTTACTTGGTCTATGGACAATCGCAGTATTACTCGCGTCTCTGTGACAGAAGCAGAACAACGACTATTAAAATTGGGAGAAGAGAAAGAGCATGTACAAACCCAATTGAATAAATTATACAGTTTAGATGGTCAAAATAGCCAAGGTCTACGCAAAGTACAATTATTACCTCCTTGCGTAAAAGCCAATTTAGTTTTTGATGATCAGGGTGAAATTTCTAGAAAAATTTTAAGCTGCCCCATGCCTATTCTTATTCCAGGTTACCCTCATGAACCATTACCCGATTATAAGGCTTTATCTATTGAACCACCGAAAGAACGAACTCGGGTTAAACGTTTAGATAATAAACTGAGCACCGAAGCATTTCTACCTTCTATTAATGTTTACTTATCTGAGGTGTGTTGATGACAATCTTAGTGACGGGTACTGCTGGATTTATTGGTTGCGCCGCTGCACTGCGATTGTTAGAACGTGGCGAACAGGTCGTTGGTATTGACAATTGCAATACTTACTACGAGATTACGCTGAAGCAAGCGCGCCTGGAACGCTTACGTGTTTTTCCAAATTTCACTGAAGTGTTTGCAGATATTTCTAATCGAGAAATCATGGCAGCATTGTTTAAACAACACCAACCACAAAAAGTTTTACATTTAGCTGCTCAAGCAGGTGTGCGTTATTCCTTACAAAATCCTCAAGCCTATATCGATAGTAATATTCAAGGTTTTATGAATATTTTGGAAGGTTGTCGACATCATTCAATAGAACATTTGCTTTATGCCTCCAGCAGTTCTGTGTATGGCGCAAATACTCAAACACCCTTTTCTGTGCATCATAATGTCGATCATCCCGTTAGCTTGTATGCTGCCACTAAAAAAGCAAATGAATTGATGGCTCACACTTATAGCCATCTATATAAAATACCCACCACGGGTCTACGTTTTTTTACGGTATATGGCCCCTGGGGTCGACCGGATATGTCACCTTTTTTATTTACTCAAAATATTCTTGCGGGAAAACCCATCCAAGTATTTAACTATGGAAAACATCAGCGAGATTTCACCTACATTGATGATATTGTTGAAGGCGTTATTCGTACACTCGATAAAATTGCACAGTCTAATCCGAAATGGTCCAGCGATGCTCCAGATTCAGCAAGCAGCCAAGCACCCTATAAAATTTATAATATAGGTCATAACCATCCAGTGGAATTAATGCACTTTATTAGCTTACTGGAAAAATTTCTTGGTAAAAAAGCCCAATGTGAATTCCTCCCGATACAACCTGGTGATGTAGCTAACACCTATGCAAACATAGACGCACTCGTGAATGATATAGGTTACCGACCTACTACCTCCATCGAAGCGGGGCTAGAAAAATTTGTCACCTGGTATTGCCAATATTATGGTTAATCTTATGAATGCTTCACAACAAATCGCTGGATCCCATTGGACACCGAAAAAGCAAGCTTGCTGGCAAGCACTCAAACAACAAGCACAAACCATGCGATTGGAAAAAATAGTTGATTTATTCACTAAAAATCCGCAAAGAGCGCAGCAATTTTCGGTTTCCTGCAATTCATTTTTATTGGATTTTTCCAAAAATCTTATTAATGAAAAAATCTTAAATTTATTAATTGAATTAGCTGAAACCAGTGAATTATCCTCAGCAATGAATGCGTTATTTTCTGGTAAAAAAATCAACCTGAGCGAGCAACGCGCTGCCTTGCATCCAGCATTACGAGCATCAGTGCTCTCACCATTATTAGGTCATCCATGGAAAGAGGAAACGCAACGATTAACAAAAACTGTAGCGCAATTACGTCAAGGCCATTGGCTGAATCATAAAGGTCAACCCATCTTAGATATCGTTAATATTGGTGTTGGCGGTTCTGATTTAGGCCCTCGATTTACCTGTCAAGCGTTAGCGGCTTATGCCAATAGCCCACTCCGCTTGCATTTTGTCGCTAATATCGATCCCAATGAATTACATGCGCTATTGAATAAGCTCAATCCAGAAACAACTCTTTTTATTTTATGCTCAAAATCTTTTTATACTCGAGAAACACAACTGAATGCTGCACAAGCTAACCAATGGTTGCAACAGACGCTCACTCAAGAACAAATCACCCATCATTGGATTGCAGTAACCCATTGTACTGAACGAGCCCGTGCTTTTAATATTCCAGACACGCAAATTTTTTATTTACCAGAAACCATCGGCGGTCGTTATTCTATTTGGTCTAGCATGGGTATTAGCTTAATGCTGAGTATTGGCCCAGAAAAATTCCAACAATTTTTAACCGGTGCAGAGAAAATGGATCAACATTTTCAACAAGCGCCTTTACGTCAAAATATGCCGGTCATTATGGCTCTCATCAGCGTTTGGTATCAAAATTTTCTCAATACACAAGCACATGGCGTGATTCCTTACGATCATCAGCTCATGAGTTTTTTAGATTATTTGCAACAGCTAGATATGGAAAGCAATGGTAAAAGTTGTGATCAACAAGGCCATCCCGTGAGCTATTCTACCGGCGCCATATTGTGGGGCGGCGTAGGCTCTAATAGTCAGCATTCCTTTCATCAATTACTCCATCAAGGTACGCAATTATATCCAGTGGATTTTTTATTACCATTAACCCACCCAATGGATGATTTAAATGAACAACATCGTTGGTTAGTGGCGAATTGTTTGGCACAAAGCCAAGCCTTAATGCTCGGTCAACAAAATGAGCATCAACCAGAAAAAAACGTACCCGGCAATAAACCCAGCAATACTTTGTGTTATCCCTATTTAACACCTGAAATATTAGGGGGTTTAATTGCTTTATATGAACACAAAGTATTTACCCAAAGCGTGATTTGGCAAATTAATCCCTTTGATCAATGGGGTGTCGAGTTGGGTAAAGTATTATGCCAAGATATTTTTGATGGTTTATCAGAAATTAAAAACCAATCGCTAGATGGATCAACGGAGCAATTAATTCAGCGCTATAAAAAACGCTCTCAAAATTAAAACAGACTCAACTCTCATTTATAAAAATGTTGATAGCAATGATTGGTTGCTTCGATAAAACCCTCAACGCTACCACAATCAAAACGCTTGCCTTTAAATTTATAAGCCATCACACAACCTTCTCGTGCTTGCGTCATTAACGCATCGGTAATTTGCACTTCACCGTTACGACCTGGCGGGGTATTTCTTAAAATACGAAAAATATCTGGTGTTAAAATATAACGCCCCATGACGGCATAATTACTGGGCGCTTCTTCCGGTTTGGGTTTTTCCACCATGGTTTCGACACGAAATAAATCTTCACGCACCAACTCACCCGCAACCACACCATATTTTTCAGTTTCTTGTAGAGGCACTTCTTCAATGGCAACAATACTACAGCGAAACTGCTTATAGAGTTTTACCATTTGACTCAATACACCTTCCCCTGACGAAATACATAAATCATCCGCCAATACTACGGCAAAGGCTTCATCGCCGATGAGATTTTCTCCCATTAAAATAGCATGCCCCAACCCTTTCATTTCAGTTTGGCGGGTATAGCTAAAACAGCAGGTTTCTATAATAGCTCGAATGCCTTCTAAATATTGCTCTTTACCAGTACCAGAAATTTGATGTTCTAGTTCATAGCTCACATCAAAGTGATCCTCGATCGCACGTTTACCACGCCCCGTAACAAAGGCAATATTTGTCAGCCCAGCTTCCATCGCCTCCTCAACACCGTACTGCACTAAAGGTTTATTCACTATGGGCAACATTTCTTTTGGCATAGATTTGGTTGCGGGTAAAAAGCGCGTGCCATAACCTGCTACTGGAAATAAACACTTCTTAATCATGGAACAAATTCCTTAAAATAATACCGAAAAAATATCTGTTAATGATCATATCATTTTTTATTGCTTGATTTTTTGTCTTTTTAATCTTCCCTGTACCATACTCATTAGCAGGTGAAATCATCTCGTTTCTAGAATTACGGGTCTCATATCATGCTACTTTCCAAACTACAGCTGATAGCTATCAGCCAGATATTATTTCTGCTATTGGTCAGCAATGCTTTCACTTTTTTGTATAACAGACATCTCGCCAAACGCATTCATAGCCTAATTGGTAAACTCAAACAGCTCTCACAACAAACAAAAAAAATAAACGACTTGGTTGATACAGCATCAATAAGCACTGCCACGCTATCATCAACACCTTCGCTAGAGACAGAACTGAGCGTCCTTGAGCAAACACTCCGCTCTATCTCATTACAAAAAAAAACCAACAAACCCTTTAAAACGACCCATCAACGGCAATTAGCAAATGAATTACCAGAGGTGCCTTTAGTTTCTGTTTTCCAGGAGGACGATACTATCTCACAAAAAAATAACAATCAAAATCAGGAAACACCCACTGAAGTTTTAAGCCGTGATGAATTAGATTTATCTAATACCTCCCGAGAAACAATCGTATATTTTGATCCAAAAGCAGAAAAACCAATAAAATCTTTATTTTCTTTTTCTGATCAAACAACCCTCGCTATGCCAACACAAAAACATAGGATGATCAATCATCACAGCCCACTGAATATGCCTGCACAAATACAACCGCCTCAAAAAAATCCCTCCCACCCACACATAAAACAAACCTTTCAACCTGAAAAAACGACCGCGACTATTGAAGAAATTCAACGACTACTGGAAGAAATTAATACCATAGAAGACAAAAGCGAACTCAAACAAGCCGCACAATAAAAACTATACAAATCATTATTGTCGTGCGGCTCTACCAAAAATAAAGGATTGCTTAGCATTAGATCGAAATGGATTAATTTCAATGCCACCACGCCGAGTATAAGCTGCATATACAGACAGTTGTTGAGGCTTACATTGCTGCATCAGATCGACAAAAATCCTTTCCACACATTGCTCATGGAATTCAGCATGATTTCTAAAAGAAATCAAATAACTTAATAACGCTGCATGCTGTATCTCTGCACCGCGATATTCAATCACCAGCGTGGCCCAATCTGGCTGACCCGTAACAGGACAAACTGATCGCAATAAATGACTTACTAATTTCTCTTCTACTAAACTTTCACTGCCTATTTTCAAAAGCTGAGGTGAGTAATGGTAATGCCAGTTTTCTGATATTTCATCATCAATACAAACACCCCAAAAGTTTCTCTCCGATGACCATAATACGCCATCGACAGAGAATAACTGTAACTCAATCGAGCAAACCAGGAGTGATTGCAAGTCTTGCTGAATGGTTTTTAATAAATCTTCGGCAGCTATAAAACATGTTTGATTCAGTGAACCTAAATAGAGTTTCAACGATTTTGATTCGACCAAATAATCTGAATTCGCAGGAATTTTTATTTCTAAAGCGCCAATACATGGCTTGCCTTGAATATCCAACCAAGATAATTCATAGACGCGCCACAGGTCATATCCTTGAAAAGGTAATTCATCAATCCCTAAAGTTTTCCGGCTAACATAACGCGCAATACGACATAATTGTTTTGGATCATAATGCTCGGGAAAAGGTTGATGTTTGCCAAGAGGTAAACTCTCATTCATGAACGCAACCCTATCCCTTTACTCAATAAATACCAAGCCCAACCCAACAATCCCATAGCAAATAAAAACACTACTAACAAGGCAATTTCTGGACGCACATCACTCACACCTAAAATGCCGTACCGAAAACCATTAATCATATAAACGATTGGATTTAACAAACTAATTTTCTGCCAAATAGAAGGTAATAAATCCATTGAATAAAAGACACCCCCTAAATAAGTCAGCGGTGTTAATACAAAAGTCGGCACGATAGAAATATCATCGAAACTATTCGCATAAACTGCGTTAATAAATCCGCCCAAAGAAAATAATATACTGGTTAATAATAGAATCATAAAAGTGATTCCAAAATGCTCTATATGCAATTGGGTAAAAAATAAAGACAGTATTGTCACAATAGCGCCAACCAATAAACCTCGAGTCACACCACCTAATACATAACCAGTAATAATAACCCAACTAGAAATAGGTGCCACCAAAAGCTCCTCAATGTTGTGCTGGAATTTCCCACTATAAAATGAAGAAACTACATTAGAGTAGGCATTGGTAATCACCGACATCATAATCAAACCAGGGACAATATATTGCATATAATCAACGCCACCCATAATGCCAATACGACGCCCTACCAAATGTCCAAAAATCACAAAATATAAAATCATAGTAATTGCTGGTGGAATCAGAGTTTGCACCCAAATACGCATAAAACGGCGAATCTCTTTAGTCACCAAAGTTTGCAAGGCGATTAAATTTACATTATTTTTCATGTTACTTTCTCTTCTTTAACTAAATTCTGCTGTACTAAAGAAATAAATAATTCCTCCAGTCGATTGGATTTCTGTTTAATACTTTTGACTTCCAATCCTTGCTCAGTCAGCTGCTGAAATAACTTATTCATTGTATGATCGCGGGACACACTAATCTGTAAAGTATGCTCATCTGTTAATTCAACTGTACACGCTTCTAACGTGGGAGATTGTTTAAGTGGATGAACCAATTCCAAAATTAATGTTTCTTTATCCAATTGGGCCACTAACGAACGTGTAGTAGAATTTCGAATAATTTCCCCATGATCAATAATCGCTACTCGACGACATAACTGTTCCGCTTCTTCCAAATAATGCGTTGTTAAAATAATCGTAATACCTTGACGATTTAATTCAGCCAAGTAATCCCACATAGAACGCCGCAATTCGATGTCGACACCTGCAGTAGGCTCATCTAATACCAGTAATTTTGGCTCATGCACTAAAGCACGAGCAATCATCATACGACGCTTCATGCCACCGGATAACATACGTGCTTGTTTTGTGCGCTGCTCCCATAATCCTAAACGACGTAAATATTTTTCTGTCCGTTCGCGCGCTAATTGTGGAGGAATTCCGTAATAACCTGCTTGAGTCATAACAATATCAAAAACTTTTTCAAATTGACTGAAATTAAATTCTTGCGGAACAACGCCTAAATAACTTTTAGCTTTTGCAAAATCTTTATCAATATCCACACCAAAAACTTTGACTTGCCCAGAGGTTTTATTTACGAGGGAACAAAGAATACCAATCGTGGTTGATTTCCCTGCACCATTGGGGCCAAGCAAAGCAAAAAAATCCCCTTGCTCGACCGTTAAATCAATGCCTTTTAATGCAACTTGCTCTCGACCTTGTTTATTTTTATAGGTCTTTCTAAGCTGCTGAATTTCTAATGCTAATGTCATATTACTGATTTCCTAACTTGTATCACTGAATAACTTTGCTTAGACTTGAGCGTCATTTTCCACCTACATGCTCATTTATAATTTACGGAGACGATCATTATGGCTTTTGAATTACCGCAACTACCCTACCCATTAGATGCCTTAGCACCCTTGATGTCGAAAGAAACTTTAGAATTCCATTATGGCAAACATCATCAAACCTATATCACAAACTTAAATAATTTAGTGAAGGATACGGATCAAGCTAATACATCACTAGAGATATTAATCAAAACGACCACGGGCGGTATTTTTAATAATGCAGCTCAAGTGTATAACCATACTTTTTTTTGGCATTGCTTAAGCCCACAAGGTGGCAATGAACCTACTGGCACACTAGCCGCAGCCATTCAAAAACAATTTGGCTCTTTTGCTGAATTTAAAGAGCAATTCAATAAAACTGCTATTACGACCTTTGGTTCCGGCTGGGCTTGGTTAGTCAAAAATACGGATGGATCGCTTGCTTTGGTCAGTACCAGTAATGCCGGCTGCCCTCTGACACAAAATCAAATACCTTTATTGACATGTGATGTATGGGAACACGCCTACTATATTGATCATAGAAATTCACGCCCGAACTATTTAGAGGCTTTCTGGAAATTGGTCAACTGGGAATTTGTAGCAGCAAATTATTCTGCTTAGGCAATCATCTCTAAGATATCATGGGCGTGATCATCCAATCACGCCCACTAAAAATACTCACCCCTTATTATTTTGAACCACCTCGACACTGAGGTGAGTCTGCAGTTTCAGCTTGCTCATCCGGCGTAAAAGTAAATAAAGCTAATGCGTGCACACCTCCCGCTAGTTCATCAGCTAACACTTGGTAAACAGCACGGTGACGAGCGACTAAATTTTTACCCAAAAATTCTTGGCTGGTAATGACCACTTTAAAATGTGTCTCTGAACCACTCGGCACCTTGTGCCCGTGACTTTCATTTTCCACAGTAAGTTGCATCGGTTGAAACGCTGCCATTAATTTTTGTTCAATACGCGCTTGTAAGATCATAAATGATTTCTCAATCCAATTTTGCACACTAAAAACACTTGTATTGTACGCAATTTATAGTCAGCACTCACCTTTATCATCACCCTAAAAATGGTCCACAAAATCTGTTGATAACATTGGGGATAAAACACAAAATAAGCAATAACCCCGCTGTATTTTCAGTTCATTCAACAAACTGATTGTGTTTTAGGCAACAAAATATTTCTCAATAAAATCAAATGGTTACCAAAACATTAGACTTTATGCTCAGCCTTTAGACAATTTAGCAAGGCGGCCACCTATTGGTGCAAATTATTTGTGCATAAAAGACTTTCTAGCTGTAAGCACCTCAGGTGGATTTCTCGTAAAAACTTTTGGCATTCGACGGCGAAGATGCATACAATGGCGGCGCTTTAAAACCGTCCATTTTTCTTTTCATAATAGGAAGTCAATCTATGAAAACTCCTGTTCGCGTAACCGTTACAGGCGCTGCTGGCCAAATCAGTTATTCCCTATTATTTCGCATCGCTTCTGGCGCCATGTTAGGACCAGATCAACCCATTATTTTGCAATGTTTAGAAATTACCCCTGCACTTGAAGCGCTCAAGGGCGTAGTGATGGAATTAGAAGATTGTGCTTTTCCTTTACTACAAGACATTGTTATGACAGACGATGCGCAAGTTGCATTTAAAGAGACTCAATATGGTTTATTAGTCGGTGCACGGCCTCGGGGTCCCGGCATGGAGCGTAAGGATTTACTGGAAGCTAATGCAGCCATTTTTTCTGTCCAAGGTAAAGCGATTGACGCAAAAGCCGATCGCAACATTAAAGTATTAGTGGTGGGAAATCCTGCCAATACCAATGCGCTCATTGCACAAAAAAATGCACCGAGCATTAGTCCTCGCCAGTTCACTGCGATGACACGGCTAGATCATAATCGCGCTATTGCACAACTCGCTGGAAAAACCGGCAATAAAGTTACCGATGTGCAAAAAGCTATTATCTGGGGTAATCACTCTTCTACTCAATATCCTGACTTACATCATACAACCGTGAAAGGACAAGCAGCATTAAGCTTAGTGGATCAAACGTGGTATCAGGATTCTTTTATTCCTCAAGTACAACAACGAGGCGCAGCGATTATTAAAGCACGAGGCGCATCCAGTGCCGCTTCTGCTGCGAATGCCGCAATTGATCATATGCGTACTTGGGCTTTAGGCACACCAGCGAACGACTGGGTTAGTATGGCTGTTTACAGCAATGATAATGGTTATGGCGTTGCCAATGATTTAATTTATTCCTTCCCGGTCACTTGTCGTCATGGTGATTTTGAAATTGTGAAAGGCTTAGAGGTTAATGCATTTAGCAAAGAAAGAATGAAAGCAACGGAAATTGAGCTACAAGAAGAAAAAGATGCGGTTGCACATTTATTTCAGTAACACGGCTGCTAGTCAAAAAAAAGGCTTCTACTAATAGAAGCCTTTTTTAATATTTCTACTCGATAAAACTACAAAGCTCTTTCTAGTTCAGGCACAGCTTCAAATAAATCAGCCACTAAACCATAATCCGCCACCTGGAAAATTGGCGCATCTGGATCTTTATTAATCGCAACAATGACTTTGCTATCCTTCATACCGGCCAAATGCTGAATCGCACCAGAAATACCAACGGCAATATATAACTCCGGAGCAACGATTTTACCTGTTTGACCTACTTGCATATCATTCGGTACAAAGCCTGCGTCTACAGCAGCGCGGGATGCGCCTACTGCAGCATTTAATTTATCTGCAACCGCTTCTAATAATTTAAAATTTTC
>JAHFSE010000056.1 GCA_023265895.1 Gammaproteobacteria bacterium | reverse complement strand
GCTATGTCGATAGGTACTTATACAAGCAATCCTAGTGACACAGGAACATTGAATGCTTCTGGTGCGGGAACCTTGTTAATAGGCGCAACGATCACCTCAGTAGCGAATCAAGTAGCTGGATCGTATACGGGCACCTATAGTATCTCTGTTGAATATAACTAATCCGGTTTTGCCATGGGATTTTGTGATTATGCAACCAACACAATTAAGCCTATTCAAGCACTGCTTGTTTGTTCTCGTGGCTACGTTCGCTGTTCTATTTACGCCGCATCTCTATGCGGCAGCGGCTATCGGCACGGCTAGCGCAACGGTGGTTGTTGCGGCCCCTATTAGCATCGTGACTCATAGCGATTATCAACCCGTTGAGCTTCCCGCTCTTTCTTCTTCCCCCACGGCAACTAGCCAGGCAGTGAAGCCTTCAGCTGCTGCCGATAAAATGACAAGCTCGGTTGCTAGCCTACAGCTAGCTGGCCCTCCTAGTGTTTCATTTGTGAGCAGTGAAAAAAAAAGCGCCGCTAGCAATGCCAGTTTTTTAATCACCGGAGATTCCACGCTGACTTATGAGATGACCATCCCTAGCAGTATCAAGGTAATGTCAAATGCTGGTGGAGCTGCATTAAACATGCTGTTGAACGCTCTGCCATCAACCAGTGCTTTACAGGGTGGTACTCAACTCTTATCGGTAAATGCCGCGCTCAATCGAAAGCAGCTTCAATCTGTCGGTTGGCACATTGGCTATTTTCTTGTCACAGTTAATTATAATTAACCTGAGTTCGATGCGAGAAAATTTTGGCGAAAGATCCTGAAGGGCCTACAATGATACCCCTTTATCACCGGCCTGACTCGAAAAATCATGATGACTCCGCACTCTATTATTCTTGGCATTGAAACTTCCTGCGACGATACGGGGGTGGCACTGTATTCTGGTGCGCGTGGATTGATTGCTCATGCATTACATAGTCAGGCTAAAATGCATGCGGAATATGGTGGTGTTGTACCGGAATTAGCTTCGCGGGATCATATTCGTCATCTCACGCCGATGATTCATCAACTGTTAGCGCAAGAAAATATACAGCGCCCCGACGCCATCGCTTATACCTCTGGGCCAGGGTTGATGGGTGCACTTTTGATTGGGGCGATGTTGGGACGCAGTTTGGCCTATGCTTGGCAATGTCCTGCCGTGGGTGTGCATCATTTGGAAGGCCACTTATTAGCGCCCTTATTGGAAGCTGAAGCGCCTGATTTCCCCTTTTTAGCTTTACTGGTCAGCGGTGGACATACTCAATTAATTGCGGTGCAATGCGTCGGTCAATATGCGTTGTTAGGTGAGAGTTTAGATGATGCTGCCGGAGAAGCCTTTGATAAGGCCGCGAAGTTATTAGGGCTAGGTTATCCCGGCGGTCCAGCGATTGAACTCTGCGCACAACAGGGTCGTGCTCATCAATATCAATTTCCACGGCCGATGACGGATCGTCCTGGATTAGATTTTAGTTTCAGCGGTTTGAAAACTTTTTGTTTAAATACTTGGCAAGCAGCGGTGCGTCAAAATCAACACAGTCAGCAAGTGCGGGCAGATATTGCTTATGCTTTTCAAGAAGCCGTGATTGATACGCTATCAATTAAATGCAAACGCGGATTACAACAAACAGGTTTGTCTCGCTTGGTTGTTGTGGGTGGTGTGAGTGCTAATAAAATGTTGCGACAAAAATTCGCATCGGTATTTTCTCAGCAAAATATTGCTGTATTTTATCCTCGTCACGAATTTTGTACGGATAACGGCGCTATGATTGCTTACGCAGGATATCGACGTTTGTTAGCGGGTCAGCGGGATGATTTAGTGGTGCAAGTAAGAGCTCGTTGGCCCTTAATAGAATTGCGCGCAGCGACATGAATTCTCAAGAAGCACCTAAGGCTTGCAATAATTTTAATTGCGCAATATACGGTTCTTCACCTTGAGTGCGGTTGAGATGATAATTTCCGTGACTGTCTAAAATCCAGCTTTGTTGATTGTCATTTAAAAATACTTTTAAGCCTTCATCAGTGATACGTTGTTTCAAGCTCGGTAACTCAATGGGAAAACAAGTTTCTAAGCGATGAAATAAATTGCGCTCCATCCAATCCGCACTGGCGCAAAATACCAATGGATCATCATTGTTATGAAAATAATAAATACGGGAATGTTCCAAAAAGCGTCCCACAACAGAGCGCACATGAATATTTTCAGAAACGCTTGGAATGCCTGGTTTTAAACAGCAAATACCGCGCACAATTAAATGAATTTCAACACCTGCTTGTGAAGCACGATATAATGCTTCAATGATTTGCGCTTCTGTGAGGCCGTTAATTTTGGCCATAATGCGAGCAGGTTTGTTATCCAATGCATTTTGACGTTCTTGTTCGATTAATTCGATCAATCGAGTGTGTAAGGTAAATGGCGCATGTAACAAACGCTTGAGCTTGGCCGCCTTTCCCATGCCAGTCATTTGTAAAAATAATTTATGCGTATCTTCACCTAATTGATCATCACAGCTTAATAAGCTGATATCTGTGTAGATTCGAGCATTTTCAGCATGATAATTTCCCGTGCCTAGGTGTACATAGCGTTTTAATTGACCGTTAGATTCGCGTCGTACGACCAACGCCATTTTAGAATGGGTTTTATAACCCACAATACCATAAGCAACGATCGCTCCAGCGCTTTGCAGTCGTGCTGCACCTTCTAAATTGCTGGCTTCATCAAAGCGCGCACGTAATTCAATAATGGTGGTCACTTCTTTACCGTTACGCGCTGCTTCCACTAATAAATCCATGATTTCTGAATTGGCGCCAATGCGATAGAGGGTTTGCTTGATCGCCAGCACCTGCGGATCTCGTGCTGCTTGTTTAATAAAATCAATCACCGGACGAAAGGATTCATACGGGTGATGCAATAAAATATCTTTTTTACCGATGGCTTCAAAAATGGAATCTTTGGTTTTTAATACTCGTGGAATACCTGGCGTAAAAGGTGGGTATTTTAAGTGCGGAATATCCAGCCGAGTCACAGCAAATAATCGAGATAAATTCACCATGCCGTTGACTTTGTATAATTCATTTTCAGAGAGTTTGAATTTTTTTAATAAAAAATTCACCAGTTCATCAGGGCAATTGTCTGCCACTTCTAAGCGCACTTCATCACCATAACGACGAGATAATAATTCTCCTTTGAGTGCCAAAGCTAAGTCATCGACTAAATCTTCATTTAAATTTAAATCGGCATTGCGAGTGACGCGAAATTGATAACTGCCTTTGACCACCATGCCGGGAAATAATTCTTCCGCATGGGCATGAATCATCGAAGATAAAAAAGCGAAATTCACGCCAGGCGCACTAATATTTTCTGGAAATCGAATAATTCTAGGTAAAGATCTGGGTGCAGGAATAACCGCTAAACCACTTTGGCGTCCGAAAGCATCGCGGCCTTCTAACAAGACAATGAAATTCAAACTTTTATTAGCGATGCGTGGAAAGGGATGCGCAGGATCCAACCCTAATGGACTGACCACGGGTAAAATTTGCTCTTTAAAATAATTTTTTACCCATCTCGCTTGTTCATTATTCCATTCGCTGCGACGGAGAAAGCGCACTTTTTCTGCGACCAACGCGGGAAATAAGATTTCATTGAGAATGCGATATTGTTCGTCTACAGCTTTATGACAAGTGTCGCTGATGATGCGTAATACTTCTTGTGGTAATAAACCATCAGCGCTGACTTTGGGTAATTCATGACGGATTTGTTGTTTTAATCCGGCAACGCGAATTTCAAAAAATTCATCCAAATTGTTGCTAAAAATCAGTAAAAATTTTAAACGTTCTAACAGGGGAATCGATGCATCTTTGGCTTGTTCTAAGACCCGCAAATGAAATTGCAACAAACTCAATTCACGGTTGAGATAATAATGAGCCTCTTTCAAATTCAGGGTGGGCGCTGCAGATGTGATTAAAGAAGGTAACGGCAAGGGCGTCTGGGATTCAGATGGAGAATACATAGTTTTTACTGCTTAAAAGATATCTATCTTTCAGCCTAGCATCTGGGCAGCGGTTAATGCAAAGTAAGTAAAGATGCCATCGGCACCCGCGCGTTTTATACAAAGTAACGACTCCATAAGGGTTTCTTGTGACAACCAGCCTTGCTGAATGGCCGCTTGATGCATGGCATATTCGCCGCTGACTTGATAGACCAAGGTAGGTACACCAAAGTGCGTTTTAACTTGAGTGACTATGTCTAAATAGGGCATGCCGGGTTTAACCATGACCATATCTGCACCTTCTTGCAGATCGAGTGCGACTTCTTGTAGGGCTTCTTGGTGATTGGCGGGATCCATTTGATAGGTTTTTTTGTCTGCTTTACCTAGGGTTGCTGCGGAACCTACCGCAGTTCGAAAAGGCCCATAATAATGTGACGCATATTTGGCGGCATAAGATAAAATTTGTGTCTGCACAAAACCTTGTTGCTCCAGGGCCATCCGAATCGCACCGATGCGACCATCCATCATGTCTGAAGGGGCAACCACATCGGCGCCGGCTGCGGCATGACACAACGCCTGTTTCACCAACACATCAATGGTTGAGTCATTGACCACATAACCTTGATGATTCACTAAACCATCCTGACCGTGAGAGGTGTAGGGATCCAACGCAACATCGGTGATGACGCCTAACTCTGGAATATGTTTTTTAAGCGCAGCAACCGTTCGTGGTACTAAGCCTTGCGCATTAAATGCTTCTTCACCCTGAGCCGATTTTAGCTCCATAGGAATAACTGGAAACAAAGCAATGGCGCGGATACCCAGTTGATACCAAGCTGGCGCATCTTTTAATAATTCATCGATACTCAGACGCTCAATGCCTGGCATGCTGGTAATCGGTTGTCGTTGTCGTTGGCCTTCCACCACAAAGACTGGATAAATAAAGTCTTGCGGTTTTAAAACAGTTTCTGCCAACCAATGGCGGCTGAATGCTGCCGTACGCATGCGACGTAAGCGAGTACGCGGGAAAGGACCGCGAGTGAAAATCTGAGTCATAAGCGCCTCATTGGGGCTCTTAAAATGAGTGATGAGTGGTTTTATTTTAGATGGAAAACAGGACAACAGAGAAAAAATATGGTGCCGAGGAGAGGACTTGAACCTCCACAGCCGTGAGGCTACTAGCACCTGAAGCTAGCGTGTCTACCAGTTTCACCACCTCGGCAAAAATTAGAGCCTGTTTAAAATCTACTGTGCCCCGCCAATATATTGTTGAGTGAGATAATTGCCGCACTCTGGTATGGTGTGGGCGCCTATGTCGTTTGTCTTACTCAATCGGGCGAGAGAAGCTACTCTGGAAATTATTCATTGTCAATTAGAGACCTTGCTCGCTATCTTGTGCAAAGGCCTCAATATTTATTTGGAAACACGCACATGTCCCGTTGGTCTAAGGATAAAGATCCTCAAGCAGTCACTGAAGCTCAAAAATATGAACGTCCAGTGCCGAGTCGAGATTACATTCTACAATTGCTCACTGAAGCCAAAAGCCCCCTATTACCAGAAGCAATCATTCGTGGTTTTGGTTTAACTGAAGAGGAAGATCACATTGCGCTGCAACGTCGTTTGTCCGCGATGGAGCGCGATGGTCAACTGTTGCGTAATCGCAGCGGTGCTTACGGCATCGTTGATAAAATGGGTTTAATCAAGGGTACGGTGCAAGGTCATCGTGAAGGTTTTGGTTTTCTAATTCCAGAAGATGGCAGTGACGATTTATATTTAAGTTCGCGTCAAATGCGAAAAGTATTTGAAGGCGATAAAGTTTTGGTCTGCATGGTGAGCGTGGATCGTCGAGGTCGACGAGAAGGTTCTATCGTTGAAGTGTTAGAACGCAGTACCCATAGTTTGGTTGGCCGTTATTTTGAAGAAGGCGGTGTGGGTTTTATCGATCCAGAAAATAAACGTATTACCCACCGTCTTTTAATTACCCATGAAAATCGTGGTCAAGCCCATTCGGGTCAGTGGGTGGTGGTGGAAGTCATTGCACAACCAGAAATGCGCCAGCAACCACAAGCCCGTGTGGTCGAAGTGTTAGGCGATCATTTAGCGCCAGGAATGGAAATTGATGTCGCCATTCGTGCTCATCAATTACCTTATGAATGGCCGGCTGATGTGATCGCGGAAGCCCAAGGTTTTTCAACTGAAGTACAAGAGATCGATAAAGAGCATCGAGTTGATTTACGAACTTTGCCGTTGGTCACCATTGATGGTGAAGATGCCAAAGATTTTGATGATGCAGTGTATTGTGAACCGCGTAAGTCTGGCGGTTGGAAATTAATTGTCGCCATTGCGGATGTTTCTCATTATGTGGTGGCTGGCAATGCGATGGATCAAGAAGCGCGATTGCGGGGTAATTCCGTTTATTTTCCCGGTTATGTAATTCCCATGTTGCCGGAAAATTTATCCAATGGTTTATGTTCGCTGAATCCCAATGTGGATCGCCTATGTATGGTGTGTGAAATGCACATCAGCGCAAAAGGTAAAATGACGCGTCATGTATTTTATGAAGCGGTCATGTGTTCACAAGCGCGGCTGACCTATACCCAAGTTGGTGCTTATATTACTGCGTTAGAAAAAGGCACCAAACAAACAGCTTTTAGTAAACAATATCCCCATTTGGTGCAGCCGCTCAATCATTTGTATCAAGTGTATGGTGCGTTGCGACAAGCGCGAGCAGAACGTGGCGCAATTGATTTTGATACGGTAGAAACCAAAATTGTTTTTGGTGATAATCGAAAAATAAAAAATATTGTGCCAGTGATTCGTAACGAAGCGCATCGCTTGATTGAAGAGTGCATGTTGTGTGCTAACGTTGCTGCTGCCAAGGTATTAAATGAACATGAATTGCCGGTATTATATCGGAATCATGAAAATCCAAAACCAGAAAAAATGGTCAACTTAATTGCCTTGTTAGGTGGTTTGGGTTTGTCATTAAAAGGTGGGTCAAAAGCAACACCAAAAGATTATCAAGCCATTATGGTGAAAATTGCGGATCGGCCGGATCGACATTTTTTACAAACGGTTTTATTACGCTCGATGAATCAAGCGCGTTATTCGCCGAATTTGTTAGGCCATTTTGGCTTAAATTATCCAGCTTATGCGCATTTTACTTCGCCCATTCGTCGTTACCCTGATTTATTATTACATCGAGCTTTGCGTTATTTAATTCGTTCGCAAACCGTGAGTTCCCATGTCTTGCGTGTGGCTGGTGCTAAACGATTAGTTAAGAAAACCTGGTTACCTTATGCGCCACAGCAATGGGTAGAATTTGGTGAAGTGTGTTCGCAAACTGAGCGGCGCGCCGATGAAGCCACTCGGGATGCCGTGAACTGGTTAAAATGCGAATTTATGTTGGATCGTATTGGCGAAGTTTACGATGGTGTGATTAGTTCTGTGACTTCTTTTGGTTTATTCATCGAATTAAAAGATATTTTTGTCGAAGGATTAGTCCATGTCTCTTCTTTGTTAGGTGATTATTATCGATTTGACCCGGTGCGTCATCGATTGTCCGGTGAACGCAGTGGTGTGAGTTATCGATTGGCCGATCCAGTACAAGTACGTGTGGTGCGTGTTGATTTAGATGATCGAAAAATTGATTTTGAATTATTACAAGCAGTACCAAAGGTTGCAGGGAAAAAATCGCCTTCCAAAAAATTATTGGAAAAATCTAAGGAAAAATCAGTGCGAAAAAATAAAAAACCTGCGGGGTTAAAATCCAAAAGACGGCGGAGTTAATTATGGCGAAGTTTGAATGGACCTATGGCATCCAGTCGGTATTAAAACTGTTAGAGCAAAGTCCTGAGCGTTTACTCGAAGTATGGATCGAAGAGTCCCGTAAAACGGAAACCATCGGTCGTCTTTGTGCACAGCAAGCTATTGCCTTAGTGCGCTGTAAACCAAAAACACTAGAACGCCATCTGGGTGATGTGGTGCATCAAGGCGTTGCGGCTAAAACAATACCTTTACCTGCGTCGACTGAATCGGACTTGTTAGTTCGTGCAGAACAATTAGGTTTGCAAGCGTGTTTTTTAATTTTAGATGGTGTAACGGATCCGCATAATTTAGGCGCCTGTTTTCGCAGTGTAGCTGCCTTTGGTTTCCATGGCATTGTAGTGCCGAAGGATCATTCGGTGGGGTTGACGCCCGCGGTGCGAAAAGTTGCTTGTGGTGCGGTAGATTTAATTCCTTTTTATCAAGTAACGAATTTGGCGCGCTGTTTAACCGAATTAAAAAATATCGGTGTTTGGGTGAAAGGGAGTGTCTGCGATGAGCAAGCCAAGCCGATGGATCAATTGGATTTTACCAGTGCATTAGCCCTTGTGATGGGCTCGGAAGGTGAAGGGTTACGTCGCCTCACTCAAGAGCGTTGCGATGAATTATTTTATATTCCCATGCAAGGTAAAATTGAAAGTTTAAATGTGAGTGTTGCAACGGGCATTTGTTGTTATGAAGTGATGCGGCAACGTAAGCTACACTGAGAAGATGCGTTTTAGAAAACTGGATAGGGGGTATTTATGTTGCGTACTTTGGAGGCCGTGATTGATTCCCACGGTCATGTATGTTGGGGGGAGCAGATCCAACTAAAAACACCGCAGCGGGTATTAATTACTCTATTAGATGTGCCTGTGGATGAAACATTAATTATGGCAGAGTCATCTCTTGCTAAAGAATGGCTAAATACAGAT
The DNA here is from genome assembly GCA_023265895.1 of Gammaproteobacteria bacterium. Taxonomy (GTDB): domain Bacteria; phylum Pseudomonadota; class Gammaproteobacteria; order Pseudomonadales; family JAHFSE01; genus JAHFSE01. The sequence goes on along the minus strand of JAHFSE010000056.1, from coordinate 5,253 downwards.
GAGGAGGCTGCATGGGCGCATTTACAGCCGGGAGCGTAGCGCTTATTCATTTTCCTTTTTCCGATTTATCTCGTACCAAGCTGCGTCCTGCGGTAGTGCTTGCTGCGCTAGATGGCGGTGATTACATTCTGTGTCAAATTACAAGCAAGCCTTATGATCCCTGTTCGTTAGAATTACTACAAAATGATTTTTGTGAAGGTTCGTTGAATCGTGTTAGTTATATCCGTCCAGGAAAATTATTTACGTCAGATCAAAGCTTGCTGGTGAAACAAATTGGCAAGTTATCCCCAGTTGCGCTGAACAGATTGCGTGAAAAAGTGATTCAAGTCATTTCTAGCGATTCGAAAACGCTCTAAAAGTAAAATTTAATTTTCATTTATCAATTTTTGCCTAGTAAGGATTTTGATCATCTATGGATATTTTACAAGCGATGGTGCTCGGCATTGTGGAAGGAGCAACCGAATTTTTACCCATTTCATCCACGGGACATTTAATTGTAGCCAGTCAGTGGTTGAATATTCATGCCACCGAAACTAATAAAGCTTTTGACGTTATTATTCAGCTAGGCGCTATTTTAGCAACAGTGGTTAATTATCGAGATAAGTTTGCACTCAAATATATCGAACTATGGAAAAAAGTCATTTTGGCTTTTTTGCCCATTGCCATGGTGGGTTTTTTATTTCATCAACAAATTAAAGCGTTATTTTCAGTTCCGGTAGTTGCAGTGATGTTTATTATTGGTGGCGTTATTTTTCTATTGGCCGAGCGTTTTTATAAACATGCACTGGTTCATGAAAGTCAATTGGAGGCGATCACTTATAAACAAGCTTTTTGGATTGGGATTGCACAATTATTTGCTGTTATTCCCGGTGCCAGTCGAGCAGGTTCGTCAATTATTGGTGCGTTATTGGTTGGTGTGAGTCGTAAAACCAGCGCAGAATTTTCTTTTTTATTGGCTTTGCCTGTATTGAGCGCGGCAGGTGGTTTTGATTTGCTCAAACATTATCGAGATTTTAATCATCAAGATATTTTAGCGTTAGTTGTTGGTTTTTTAGTGGCTTTTTTAGTGGCGCTGTTAACCATGCGTTTGTTTATTCGTTTTTTACAGCATTTTACTTTTGTTGGATTTGGTATTTATCGTATTTTATTAGGCATTTTCTTATTGTGTTGGATAGGGTGAATAGACCCCCCTCTTTTTTTTTAAAGAGGGGGCGGGGGGAGTTGAATTGTTATTGATCTATCACTTGATTAAAGCCTTATTTAATTGCCGTTCTATCACCAGCTTCAGTAAAACATGATGTGCTACTGAAGCGGGTACGTCTGCTTTTTTAATAATCATATCGGTAATATAAAAAGGGTAATGTGTGGTTGTTTCTTGCCGTAGTGCTGAAATATTTTGCGCTACGATTTTGAATAATTGTTCACCGTGCTCGCTTTCCGAAAAAACTTGATCGCCACAAAAAATAGTATAGGTATCCTTATTTTCTGTTGGTGAAGATTCCACAGCGACTTTCACTTCATAATATTTAACAGATGATGCGGTTGGTCGGATTGCTTTTTGAATGACCTTAGGTTTTTCTCCTTTATTAAAGACCACTTCATGGTATGTAATGGGCACTCCATTCGGTGTGACCAGTAATTCTTTAAATTGTCGATAAATAACCAAATAAATAAAGCGAGCAAGGCGAGACAAAGTGCTGGCAATATCTTGTTGTGGTGTACTGAAGCAAACCAAATTACAGCGATTATCCAATAAATAAATATCCAGCATGGCTGTATTTTTATGATAAAAAATCTGAATTAAATCTTTCGTATGATGTACGCAAGCTAAGGCTAAAGGGTGATCGACCATGGTATGTCGATCAAATAGAATAGGGCTGTATTGTGTGGTGGATGCACTTAAAATTTTAATTAAATTAGAATAATTTTGAGCGGCTTGATAACGAGGTTCATTGTCCTGAAAATAAAATACATAAAAAGTTTTTTCTATTTGTAAAACATAACGTTGTTGTTTGCCTTCAGGTCGGCCAGCAAAACAAGCGATTAGATCTTTTGCCAATTGCTGCAACCGTCGCACGATGGCATCGGATCTAATGGAAGAAAAGCAAAGAACTTCAATGACGGGTAAGCGTACCTCATGGGTAAAGGGTAAATTTCCTAACAACTGCATGATGCAATCTACCATTGATTGTCCGCCATCAAAATGTCTGACGATGGCTTCATCCCACGTATTCATCATGACTTCAGTAATGCTAGAAACTAAATTATTCGCATGACTGCCATAGCTCAGTACATCGACATTATCACTGATGGTGCTTAAGCCATATCGATTATTTTCGCCAGAGGAAATGGCGGATATATTCACTAACCAAGAAATGCGATGGGGGTGTGCGTTATGATGAAAATTATTTTGTACTTCATGATTCGTCTTAAGTGGATAATGAGTGAGGAAATGTTGCGTAATGCCCGATAATTTTTTAGCGTTAAAATGTTCAGTTGTGGCATGTAAGTTAAAATGTGTATGGGGCCCAATCATTTGGTTAAAGTAACACCAAGCTAACAATTCAATGAGTTGGTTGCTTCGACGAATGGGTGTGATATTCGCCAGTGTTTGAGGTGAGGGAAAATTACCAGAATAAATGGACCACACTTCTTTGGTCGTGTTTGAATCTATGACCATGGTTAAAGTCAAATATTCTTCCAGCAAATTATTAGAAATATTAGGACAGATACGCTCTATTTTTCCTGCTCTTTTTTCAAAGGCAGCGTATAGTTTTCTACCCAGCAAATTCATATCCATATCGCTAATATGCAAAGTATCTGCATGTTCTTTTGCAAATTTCGATAGCACTCGATAACTTTGAGTGAGTACACGCATCAGCGTTTTATTTTCTTTGCTGGCCTGAGTAATCTTCCAATGTTCATGACTATCTAACAGTGTGAGACTCGCTTCATCCCAACCCCATTGCGTTGCCAGCGATTGAATTAATGTTCGGCGCCACTGTAATGAATGAGACGTAGGTTTTTGGCTGAGTAATTCTTGGGTTTTAAAATAAAAGCAATGACGTAATAATTCTAATCGTTCAGCATCTTGTCGTTGTAATAAATAGGCTTCAATGGTGTGATACAGCATGATGTAAGGATCTAACGCATCAAGTTCTGTGACGCCTTGATAGATCGCTTGTTTGAAATGATGACTTAAACACAGAACATTAGGATATTCGCTGGCATAGACTTCAGTGAGCAGGATTTTAATGACCGATTTATAGGGTGCATCGATACTTTTATATAATTGCCAGATGCCTGCGCCAATAAATTCTCCCGCTGGAATAGTAGGAATGCCGCCAAAATCAATCACTCGATCGGCGGTAATCAGCGCTTTTTGAAAAAGATGTTGTGTATAGGATTCATAATTAGTTTCTTGTTCCAAGGGTACATGCCACCAGAGTGGAAACCGTCCGGCAAGGGTAACGCTGGTTCGATAAAATTCATCTAACAACAAATAATGTTGGGCGCTGCCGCAATCTTCTCCGGACGCCTGATTGCGTTCGCCGTTTTTAAATTGTTCGGCATTCATGGGGAAAAAATGCAGCTCTAAATCAACGCTCATACCCCATTGCTCGATGGCCGTAAGTTTTTGTTTGAATTCTTGTAGGGCGGATTCTGATAATTGTGGGTCATAACAGACCCAAAAATCTAAATCGCTGTGTTTGGTTTGTGCTACGGTACCGCAACTGCCCATAAAAGAAAGATGCAAAATCGCATGATTTTTAACGGTGCGTTTAGCATCAAAGGAGCGAGCTAGGTTTTGAACAATTCTCAGTTGTTGTTCTGAGGGTTCAAAATGTTGAATGCCAGCTGGTGTTTGTTGGGAGATATAACCAGGCAACAAGGGATGATTGACATGTAACAGTACTGGAATGGTCAGTAAGCAGGATTGTTGACGCAGCGTTAAGCTGCTCAAGGTGCGTTTGAGGCGCGCTTCATTGATCTGTAAAAAACGCTTTTGGTTGTTAGCAATCAGCGCTATTTCTGGGTCCGGTGTCACTGGTTTTTGCATGTGCGGCTTTCTCAATCCGTGGGTTACTGAAGTGAGTATAGACCTTAAGGTCGTGTCGCCACTTCAAAATGCTTACGTAACCAGCCGCGCATTTGTTTGAGCAGTAGAGGTGAATGTGAAGGATCTAGCGCACCAGGCATGACCATTAATTGATAGCGATCGCTGCGCAGACGTCGAGCAATCACATCCCTTTGAGGGGATTGTGTTGCAATGGTGGATTGTTCTGCGGTGACATCTAAAAAAAATCGGCTAGGTGTTTGTTGTAGCATCTGCGCAAAATCAATCACGGGTGCATCTATCGCTGATTGGCCTGAGACTAAAATAACGCCTCGAAAACGAGCATCTGTGAGGGTGTTATAAGTAGCTAACAACCAAGTGACACTGACGCCTTCCGCTAAAATCACAATGGGTTTGTTCGCTTCTGGAATGAGAGAGAGCGATTGCGTGATGCGTTGAGAAAGCATTTGAATTAATGGTGTTGCAGCGGAAAAAGTATTTTGAATCGCATTGGATGCTGGCGCACCCACCGTCGATGGTGGTTGGTATTCGTAATTGGGCACAGCAATAGAAAGGGTTGACCAACCGACTTCAGGTAACTGAGTGCGCAGCAAATGAATGACACCAGGCCAGTCGGGATGATGGCCATTTCCGTGGAGTAAAATAACGGTGCCGAACTGGTTGCCGGTTTTATCCGGTGTATACAGAGATAAAAAAGGGCCGGTGTTTGTGGTGAGCCAACGTACTTCATCGCCGTGAGTTTGTTGTTCTAGCGATTGCGCTAACGCTTGATTGGGTGCATTGGGATCTTTGGGTGCATTCACTGCGTTAGTGGCTTTAATGGTTGCTGGGTTGGGTAGTGTGATGCTATTGGGCGTCAGTGTAGTTGGAATGTTAGGCGCAGTTCCAGTCGCTGCATTGAGTTCAGTGATAAAAAAAACAGTGGGCATCAACCAAACACAACTGAGTATTAATTGTTTAAATCTCATAAGCTTTCCTGCGTTAAATCCATTCCATAAACAGATTCATTAATGCCAGTCCAGGATCCGCTGCACGCATAAAGGTTTCCCCCACTAAAAAGGCTTGCACATGCCGAGCGCGTAATGCAGCAACATCCGCTTGAGTATGAATGCCGCTTTCAGTCACTAATAATTTATCTGCTGGAATTTGGCTTAACAGTTCATAAGTGGTATTTA
>JAHFSE010000055.1 GCA_023265895.1 Gammaproteobacteria bacterium | reverse complement strand
TTTGCAATACAACTTGCCGGTGAAAATTATTAACATCAATAACCAAGCCTTAGGCATGGTGAAGCAATGGCAAGATATGCAATATAACGGACGGCATTCTTCCTCTAAATATGAAGATTCGTTGCCCGATTTTGTGAAATTAGCCGAAGCCTATGGTCACGTAGGCATGAAAGTGACGCGGATGGAAGATCTGGATGAAGCGATGCAAAAATGTTTTAGCTTAAAAGAACAATTAGTTTTTATGGATATTTATGTAGACCCTGAAGAGCATGTATATCCCATGCAAATTGCCACTGGTTCTATGCGCGATATGTGGCTCAGCAAAACGGAAAGGACCTAAGAAATGCGACGTATTATTTCCATGTTGTTAGAAAATGAAGCGGGCGCACTGTCTCGTGTGGTGGGTTTATTTTCGCAACGCAGTTATAACATTGAAACCTTAACCGTAGCGCCTACTGACGATGCGACTTTGTCGCGCTTGACTGTTACCACATCGGGTACTAACGAAGTCATTGAACAGATTACTAAACAGTTGAATAAATTAGTTGAAGTAGTGAAGTTAGTGGATCTTACCGATGGTGCGCATATTGAGCGTGAACTCATGTTAGTGAAAGTGCGTGCTACCGGTGTGCAACGGCCAGAGGTAAAACGTACCGTGGATATTTTCCGCGGTCAAATTGTCGATGTGACCGCCTCAAGCTATGTGGTGCAGTTAACTGGAACTTGCGACAAGCTGGATGCATTTATTGAAGCTGTCGGTCGTGAATATGTCATGGAAGTGGTGCGCAGTGGTGTGTCAGGTATTGCGCGCGGCGAGAAATCGTTGAATTTAATTTAAATAGAGGAAAATTTTATGCAAGCTTATTACGATAAAGATTGTGATATCTCCATCATCCGCTCAAAAAAAGTAGCGATTATTGGTTATGGTTCACAAGGTCACGCTCATGCCAATAATTTAAAAGAATCTGGCGTCGATGTTGTGGTGGGTTTGCGCGCGGGCTCTTCTTCTGCAAGAAAAGCGGAAGCTGCAGGTTTGAAAGTATCCAGCGTAGAAGAAGCCACGGCATGGGCCGATGTGGTAATGATTTTAGCGCCTGATGAACATCAAGCAGCAATCTACAAAAATAGTATTGAGCCTAACTTAAAAAAGGGCGCAGCGATCGCTTTTGCTCATGGTTTTAATATTCATTTCCAACAAATCGAGCCTTCTGCAGATAAAGATGTAATTATGATTGCGCCGAAAGGCCCAGGTCATACGGTGCGTTCGACTTATTTGCAAGGCGGTGGCGTTCCAACTTTAATCGCAGTAGCACAAGATGCTACTGGAAAAGCACGAGAAATTGCTTTGTCTTACAGCTCTGCAAACGGCGGCGGTCGAGCAGGCATTTTAGAAACGAATTTCCGCGAAGAATGTGAAACCGATTTATTCGGTGAGCAAGCGGTATTATGTGGTGGTGTGACTGCGTTGGTGCAGGCGGGTTTTGAAACTTTAGTTGAAGCGGGATATGCACCAGAGATGGCTTATTTCGAATGTTTGCACGAATTGAAATTAATTGTGGATTTAATGCATGAAGGCGGTATTGCCAATATGCGTTATTCTATTTCTAACACTGCTGAGTATGGCGATATTACCCGTGGCCCTCGTGTGGTTCCATCCACAGCGAAATTAGAAATGAAAAAAATCTTGGCAGAAATTCAAAAAGGTGAATTTGCGCGTGAATTTATTTTGGAAAATCAAGCCGGCGCTGCAACTCTGAAAGCACAACGCCGTATTGCAGAAGAGCATCCTATTGAACAGGTAGGCGCGAGATTGCGTGCTATGATGCCTTGGTTGCAGAAAAATAAATTGGTGGATCGCAGTAAGAATTGAAATTAAATTTTAAAACCTGAGAGATAAAAAATGAGTGCAATACAAAAGAGTGTTTCTACAGCTGATACTATTTCTGCCGCAGAGTTTTCTGCCGCAGAGTCTGTACTGGCAGCCATTCAGTCAGTGCAAGTCGAAGGGGCAAAAAAGCCTGATCTGCAGAGCATGGCAAATCCTTCTTCTGATGCAGTAGGATATGTTCATGGTGTTAGTCAAACAGAGCAAAGCAGGTTGTTAGAACAAGGAGAGCTTTTAAGGCCTGTAGTTTATTCGGCAGAGATTGCCAAGATACTTGAATCGCATTCTTCTAGGGTGGTAGAACTGGGCTCTGGTAGTGGGACCAATATGGTTTACGTCCTGAGCCAATATGTTGGCATTCGACGTTATACTGCTGTTGATTTTAATCAGGATGCTTATCGAGGTCAGCTTGAAAAAACTTTTCAAAATGAGCTCTCCTCAAAGCGCTTATCTTTGGAACAAGCAGATATTCAGCAGCCTTGCGCTGAACATTTAAAGGGGGAAGCAGGGACTGTTTTCTTTACTTGGGTGTTAGAGCATTTGAAGGAACCTAAAAAAGGCATTCAATACGCTGCAGATTGTTTGCAGCCTGGCGGGTGTTTAATAGGTTTTGAGTGTGATTGGCATGTAGCAGGTATTGTGACGTCTGATGCGCAATTAAACCAACAGTACGCAGGTTTCGTGCAGAGTTTTTGCGCAAAACAACAGGGGAGTGGTAATCCTCATTATGGTCAGTGCTTTGAGCAGGATGTTCGTGAGAGTGGATTATTTACAGAGATTCAATCGCAGAAAATTCAGTTAGAATCTAGTATGCAATTTGCCAATATGCTACTTAATATTTTATCTGGCGCTTTGCTAGAATCTAAGGAAGAAATTGAAGCATATCGACAAAAACTACTAGATGTATTTGTGTCTACTCATGTGGAAGTAACTAGAATTGTTGCAAAAAAATAAATTGGTGGATCGTAGTAAAAATTAAAGCGCTTTAACAGGGCAAATGGATGAAGTGGAGTAAATAAGCTATGCCTGAAATATCACGATTTTTTGGCATTGTAATTTACATGAATTGGCGAGACCATCCGCCAGCACATTTCCATGCGGTTTACGGTGAGCATGAAGCATTAATTACGTTGGATGGAAAAGTGTATTCTGGTGAATTGCCCGCAAGAGTATTATCGTTAGTCCGTGAATGGTTAGCTTTGCATCGTGAAGAACTGGTGCTTGATTGGCGCTTAGCGCAAGAGCGTAAGCCGATTAACTCGATAGATCCATTGGAGTAATGTAATGATCTTACATACCATAGAAGTAACCCCCTTGCCTGGATACCGAATCGCTGTTCATTTTAATAATGGAGAAAGTGGTGTTGTCGATTTATCCGCTGAATTAACGGGTGAAGTATTTGAGCCGCTGAGGGATCCCGATCTATTTGCAAGTGCTTACCAACACCCAGAAATGCGCACTGTGGCTTGGGCAAATGGTGCGGATTTAGCGCCGGAGTTTTTGCTCGATTTGCTGCATGATCGGAAACGGCAGTCCGAGTAAAAACTAACGAAGTAAGATAGGGGGCGAAAGCCCCCTTTTTTTGTAAAGGAGCCGGCTTGACGGCTCTCATTCCTTACCATAAAGTAAGGAATGAGAGTTTTATGCGGAGGGCGTATATGTCTATAGCTACGTTAACTTCTAAAGGGCAAATCACTTTGCCGGTTCAGGTTCGTAATAAATTAGGTGTTGCCACGGGTGATCGGGTGGAATTTATTGAAACAGAAGATGGTCAGTTGCGAATTGTTGCTGCCACACATTCTGTTCGCGAACTTCAAGGGCTGTTTTATTCTCCTCATCGAAAGCCAGTCTCTATAGAAGAAATGAATCGAGCGATTGCAGCACGAGGAGCTTCTGCAAAATGATTGGCTTAGACACGAATGTATTGGTGCGTTATCTCATGAAGGATGATGCATCACAATTCCGACAGGCCAGTGCGCTCATTGCGTCGTTTTCTCAAGATGAGCCTGGATTTATTACGCTTATTGTTTTGGTTGAATTAGTTTGGGTTTTGCAATCCTGTTATCAGATGAATCGGTCAGATTTAGTAAAATTTCTTAAGTTGTTATTAGGCGCTAAGGAAATTCTCGTGCAAGAAGCAGCTTGGGTTTGGCGAGCGCTTCGTCGTTTTGAAGCGGCCACGGCAGATTTTACGGATTGTTTAATTGCCTGCTGTGCTCAGGCGGCAGGTTGTCAGTATACGGTGACGTTTGATCGTCAAGCTGCCAAAACCGCCGGCATGATATCTATCTTGCAGTTCAGGAAAGGGAAAAAATAATGTCTGACTTGTCTGATCAAAATAATGTGACCGAAGGTCTCACCCTTGAAGTCGATGAAATTGATGAAATTGAATGTCCTGTTGCTGGAAAGCCTCGATCTGTTCGTCGTAAAGGGGTTTATCTGCTACCGAATTTATTTACTACCAGCGCATTATTTTGTGGTTTTTATGCAGTGATTGCCGCCATGAATGGTTTATTTGAAAAGGGCGCAGTCGCCATTTTTATTGCGATGATTTTAGATGGTTTGGATGGTCGTGTGGCACGTCTGACCAACACGCAAAGCGCTTTTGGTGCTGAGTATGATAGTTTGTCGGATCTGGTTGCGTTTGGCGTTGCGCCAGCAGTGTTGTTATACGCGTGGAATTTATCTTTGTTAGGTAAAGTAGGTTGGGTGGCTGCATTTGTTTTTACCGCCTGTGCCGCTTTGCGTTTAGCGCGTTTCAATACGCAAGTGGAAACTGCAGATAAAAATTATTTTACGGGATTGCCAAGCCCTTCTGCCGCTGCGGTGATTACCGCTTTTGTATGGATGAGTTACGACAATCAAATTAGCCATACGTTTTTACCGATCTTGTCTGTTGTGCTGATTGTGTTGATTGCGGTGCTCATGGTCAGTAATGTGAAATATCATAGTTTTAAGCAGCTCGATTTAAAAGGTCGTGTGCCTTTTGTAGTGATTCTTTTGGCGATATTAACCTTAGCCATTATTTTTATTGATACGCCGAAAATGTTGTTGTTAGTTTTTTTAGGCTATGCTTTATCCGGCCCTATTCTTTTAATTAAGAGAAAAAAATCGATTAAAACATCTTCCTCCTCTTAGAGCTTATTGCATGGATAGCCAGAAACAAGCACATAAAGTAGATGCTCGTGCCGATCAATTGCACATTTGGGCGCAACAGCAATTACCTTCTGAGCAACAGGAAATGCATTGGCAACCATTGGCTGGTGATGCGAGCTTGAGACGATATTTTCGCTTGATCACTACGACCCATCGTTATATTGCTGTTGATGCACCGAATACTTCTGAAAATAACACGGCATTTATTGCTATTGCTGAAGCTTTGCAAGCGTGTCATGTAAAAACGCCTATCATTTTTTCTAAAGATTACGATCATGGATTTTTATTAATCGAAGATTTTGGTGATCAACTGCTCAGCCAATACTTAACTGCGGATCAAGTCGATCATTATTACCGACAAGCCTATGCTGAGCTCATTAAAATTCAGCAAGTAGCAACTGAACATTTTCCTGCAGCCTATGAATTGCCAGAATATGATCGTGCTCGTTTGCGAGCAGAAATGAACTTATTTCATGAATGGTTTATTGCCGTGTATTTAGATTATCAATTAGATGATGCTGAGCAATATTTGTTAGAAATGGTTTATGGTTATTTAGAAGAAAATGCATTGATGCAGCCTTATTGTTTTGTGCATCGAGATTATCATTCGCGCAATATTATGCTGTTATCCTCCGGTGAATTAGGCATTATTGATTTTCAAGATGGTGTGTGGGGTCCAGTCACTTATGATTTGGTTTCTTTATTGCGAGACTGTTATGTGAAGTGGCCAAAAGCGCAAGTGGAAGCTTGGGCGCTGGGATTTGCTCAACAAAAGGGTTTGTTAGCTGAAGTCGATTCACAGCGCTGGTTAGGTTGGTTTAACGGTATGGGTTTGCAGCGACATATTAAAGTAGCCGGTATTTTTGCGCGTCTTTATTTGCGTGATCAAAAATCGGGTTATTTGCCAGATATTCCTCGTGTCATGCAATATATTTTGGAAGTAGCCAGTGAAGATATTGCGCTCACTTTATTTGTAGACTGGTTAAAAGAGAAAATTATTCCGCGTTATTGTGCGGTTTATCCGCAAGCAGCGTCGTGGTTTCATACCTTATGAAAGCAATGATTTTAGCGGCTGGATTAGGGCAGCGTATGCAGCCATTAACGCATATTTTACCTAAACCTTTATTGCAAGTGGGCTCGCTGCGTCTTATTGAGCATCATCTCAAAAAATTATCGGCTTTATCCATTGCGCAAGTGATTATCAATGTCAGCCACTTAGCGGAAAAAATGCAAACTATCTTAGGTAATGGTGAGAGATGGGGATTGGAAATTATTTATTCCTATGAACCCACGCCTTTAGAAACTGCTGGTGGCATTCGACAAGCGCTTCCACTGTTAGGCGATCAGCCTTTTATTTGCATTAACGGGGATGTTTGGACGGATTATTCTTTTGAACCTTTATTATCTGTACCCTTGAGTTTGGCGCATTTGGTCTTAGTGCCAAATCCAGATCATCATTTAGTGGGTGATTTTTCTTTAGCTGATCCGCTGGCACCGATTTCTTCTGTGGTTGCTAACAGCGCACAGCAATGGACCTTTAGCGGTATGAGTGTATTGAATCCAGCTTTGTTTCGAGAAGAAAATGCTCACATTCAACGATTGGGGCCGCTCTTAAAACAAGCCGTATTGCATCAACAAGTTACCGGTGAAGTGTATCGTGGGATTTGGTGTGACATAGGCACGCCAGAGCGGTTATTGGCTTTACGTCATACGTATGTATTATGAGACCTTTGCACGACTACTGCACTTGCCAATACTTTGTTGAAAATCGATTCAAAATGCTCAAGTATTATTTATACGTTCCGCTTTTTCATCAATTTTCGCCTCGTTTTGGCTTCGTTCGTGACGTTGTGCAAAGGTCTCATTATGAGTTCAAGGCAAAAAATTTACTGGCGAGGTAAGCTGCTGGGTATCCTGGTAGGACTTTTTATAGGTCATGGTACGGCCATAGGCGTCCTGTTAGGTTTTTTGTTAGGTCATTGGATTGATCGTAAATCCGCAAAGGTTGCTGCACTCCATCGTTCTGGTGCTACTGGTTTTAGTGCTGAGACGGCTGTTTGGGCAGTGATGCATTCGTTATTAAATCAAATGCACAGGCCGATCTCTGCGGATGCGCAAGCTGCTTTTTTTCGCGCCACTTTTACCGTGTTAGGTCGATTGGTAAAAATGGATGGATATGTCAGTGAGCGAGAAGTCGCGTGGACTGAAGCGTTAATGCGACGTTGGAAAATTCAAGCGGCTTCTCGTCAGCAGGCCATTGCGTATTTTCAGCAGGGAAAATTATCAGAGGATTCACTGGAACCAATCGTACGTCACTTTGTTCAGTTGGCCGGTAGTGAACAATTGCGTTGGTTATATTTGGATGTGTTGGTTGAAGGTGCTTATTGTGAAGGTGCTTTACATCCTAAAAAATGGGCGTTGTTGCAGCAGGTGGCTGGATGGGTAGGCGTTTCTGTGACGCAGTTGGAGCTGTTGGCTAAACGTTTTTCTGCCCAAGAACGGGTTAGAAAAACCGCTCAGCAATCTCGTAAAATAGTGCCTTTATGGGATGCTTATGAATTATTAGGTGTAGATCCTAGTGTGCCGGATCCTGTCTTGAAAAAAGCCTATCGACGTTTGATGAGTCAATATCATCCCGACAAATTAATTGCGCAAAATGCACCTGCAGAAATGATTCAGGTAGCAAAGGAAAAGGCGCAGGCCATCAGTGTCGCTTATGAGCGGATTGCTCAGCATCGAAGAAAACAGTCTGCGTTTTAGAACATTTTCAGGTGATAAAATTCTGATGATGTTCATCGATAATGCCGTAATTTGTTCATTCTCTACTAAACTGAAAACCTATGAAAAAATAGAGTTGATGGAGGTGACCATTAACGGATGCGCTATGGAGGTGCAATCAATCGTGAATAATAAAGTCAAAGGGATTCAATTACGCATCTTGTTAGCCTGGATATTTGGTTCGGCAGGATTATTATTGACTCTGCTTTTAGTCAATTCTATTCAGAGCAAGCAAATGGCAACTCAGTTAGCTCAGGCGCAGATGCGTCGTATGGTGTCCTTTCAGTTAGCAGATGAATTACGACAGAGTTCCGATGATTTGACTCGAATGGCGCGAACCTATGTAGTGACCGGCGATGAAAAATATGAACGATTTTTCAAAAGAATTTTGGCCATTCGTAATGGTCTTGCGCCTCGACCAAAAGGATATGAGGGCATTTATTGGGATCTGATTACCGCGGATATAGAGCCTAAATCAAGCACATTGGCGTCTTCAAAACTGTTGTCGTTAGAGTCGAGAATGATGCAGGCTGGATTTACGGTGGACGAATTCGCTTTATTGAAAAATTCTCAGAATCAAAGTGATGCCTTAGTCAGTCTTGAAAATGTGGCAATGCATGCCATTAAAGGCGAATTTGATGATGGCACAGGAACCTTTAGTCAGAAAAAAACGCCGAACCGTGAGATGGCAATTCAATGGGTGCATGGCAATCAATACCATGAAGCCAAAGCCCGCATTATGAAACCTTTGCAAGAGTTTTTTCAGAAGGTAAATGCGCGAACAAAGCGCGAGACAGATATGCTACAGGCACAAATGGCGTCAAGAGTGCTGCTGAATTTAATTTTTTCTGCTGCGCTTTTATGTGTGTTAATTACTGGCTATTTATGCGTTTTACGATGGGTGTTGCGGCCGGTGCAAAAATTAGCTGCAGCGGTGGATCAGGTCGGTAAAGGTGAGTATACGGTTGTTGATCCGCTCGGTGGTGCACGAGAATTAACTATGCTAGTACAGGCCTTTAATCATATGTCGACAGCACTACAGCAGCGAGAGCAGGAAACGAAAGAGGCAATAGACAATTTGGCTGTGAAGGCAGCAGCGCTGGAACGAGAGAAAGGGCGAGCAGAGAAGTTATTGTTGAATGTATTGCCGGTAGCAATTGCTGATCGATTGCAGCGAGGAGAAGAAGTACAAGCGGAGACCTTCCCGGAAGTAACGGTATTTTTTGCCGATATCGTAGGATTTACCAAATTGGCCTCACAGGTTGGGCCCAGATCTGTAGCGATGCTACTTAATGAGTTATTTGAAATATTTGATAACCTAGTACACAAGCATCAATTAGAAAAAATTAAAACTATTGGAGATAGTTATATGGCGGTGGCGGGTGTGCCAGATCGTAGTCCAACTCATGCCCAACAGATGGCGGATTTTGCATTAGAGGTGATTGAAAACTTGCGCGAGCAAAATCGACTGATGTCGCGAGATGTGCAAATTCGAATTGGTATCCATAGCGGCACAGTGACTGCGGGTATTATTGGGCGGCAGAAGTTTGCTTATGACTTATGGGGTGATGTGGTGAATGTGACCAGTAGGCTAGAAAGCACAGCGGAACCTATGATGATTCATGCGAGTGAAAGTGTATTTTCTCGATTGGAAGGTGATTATTTATTTGAACCGAGAGGAGAAGTGGAATTAAAAAATCGGGGCAAGCTGCGAACCTATTATTTAGTAGGGAAAAAGCAGGATCGAGATTGAATTTACAGAGGGGTAGCAAAGCTAATTTTTGAGATGACCCCTAATCGGACAATTCGGCGCAAATGGCATTGCCAAAATAGCCTTAGCCTTGTAGAATCCCGGGCCCTTGAGAATTTGTTCTGTTAATTATTGGAGTCCTCTATGTACGCGGTCTTTAAAAGCGGCGGCAAGCAACACCGAGTCAAAAAAGGCGACGTGATCAATTTAGAATTGTTAGAAGCTGAGCCAGGTAGTGCGTTAGAGTTTAACGAAGTATTGTTAGTTTCTGATGGTGAAACTACCACCGTTGGTGCGCCTCACGTGGTGGGTAGCACTGTGGTTGCTGAAGTAGTCGAGCATGGTCGCGGTGATAAAATCAGAATTGTGAAATTCCGTCGACGTAAGCATCACCGTAAGCAAATGGGTCATCGCCAGTGGCATACCCAGGTAAAAATTACTGAGATTAAAATAGCTTAATTTTGTAGGGGAGCAATGTCATGGCAACTAAAAAGGCGGGTGGTAGTACCCGTAATGGTCGCGATTCCGAATCCAAACGACTGGGTGTCAAACGTTATGGTAGTGAGTATGTGCTAGCGGGCAATATTATCGTCCGTCAGCGTGGCACGGAGTTTCATCCTGGTAAGGGTGTAGGTATGGGCCGAGATCATACTTTATTCGCTAAGATCAGTGGCTTGGTGCATTTTTCTGTCAAAGGCCCAAAGAATCGACGTACAGTGAGTATTCTCGCCCAAGCAGTTTAGTTTTTTATCAGATTTGATTGAATAGCCTCGCTTGTGCGGGGCTTTTTTGTTTTGAGGACGCCTGACATGAAATTCGTTGATGAAGCAACCATTACAGTTAAAGCGGGTGACGGTGGCAACGGCTGTTGTAGTTTTCGTCGTGAAAAATTTATTGAATATGGTGGTCCCGATGGAGGCGATGGCGGGCATGGTGGCAGTATTTGGTTAGAGGCCAATGATAATTTAAATACTTTGGTAGACTTTCGTTTTCAGCGGACTTTTCAGGCGCCTTTTGGTCGTGGTGGTGCTGGTCGTCAACGGACTGGTGCTAGCGGTGAAGATATTATCATTCAAGTGCCGCTGGGTACTCGAATCATTGATGCGGCAACCGATGAAGTATTAATGGATTTAACCGAGTTGGGTCAAAAGCAACTGATCGCTAAAGGTGGGCGCGGTGGTTTAGGTAATGTGACGTTTAAATCCAGCACCAATCGTGCGCCGCGTAAAACTACATTGGGGAAAGCTGGTGAACAGCGGTTATTACGTTTGCAGCTGACTTTGTTAGCGGACGTTGGTTTATTAGGTTTGCCCAATGCCGGGAAATCTACCTTGGTCGGTGCGGTATCAGCAGCGCGTCCAAAAATTGCGGATTATCCCTTCACCACCTTAATTCCGCAGTTAGGTGTTGTGTCTGTTGATACACTGCGTAGCTTCGTGATTGCGGATATCCCTGGTTTGATTGTTGGTGCAGCGCAGGGCGCCGGGTTAGGCATTCGTTTTTTAACCCACTTAGCGCGTACGCGTTTGTTGTTGCATATGGTAGATATGGCTCCTATCGGTGGTGAAGATCCCGTGGAATCCGTGCAAGCAATTTGGCATGAGCTGACCGAATTTAGCCCTGCATTAGCGCAAAAAGATCGTTGGTTGGTTTTGAATAAAGTGGATGCTTTGCCTGAAGATACGGTGAAAAAAACCTGTGCTGCTGTGGTTAAGCGTTTGCAATGGAAAGGGCCTGTTTTTATTATTTCGGCTGTTTCAGGGCAGGGGCTGACAGAATTAAAATTAGCGATTATGGAATTTTTAGAGCAGCTAAAGGCGCGATTAGCCGATGATATTGAGTTTGCTGAGCAGCAAAAACAGTTACAAGAACAATTGGAAGAAGAAGTGCGTGCGCAAGAGCATAAAAATCGTCAAATACGTCGCGGATTATTAGTCGAAAACGATGAAGATGACGAGGATTTCGATGAAGATGATGATATGGAGATCATTTATACCCATGAATAATCGTAGCCATTTAACTCAAACACAATGCTGGGTGGTAAAAATAGGCAGCTCTTCACTGACCAATCATGGTAAATGCCTCGATACGCAAGCTATTGAGCAATGGGTGCAGCAATGTGCAGCATTACGCCAACAAGGGATTGAGTTGGTTTTGGTTTCTTCGGGTGCCGTTGCGGAAGGTATGCGACGTTTAGGTTGGTCGCAACGTCCTACGGTGATCCATGAATTGCAGGCAGCAGCAGCGGTAGGTCAAATGGGGTTGGTGCAAGCTTACGAATCTTGTTTTTCTAAATACCAACTGCATACGGCTCAAATTTTATTAACGCATGAAGATTTATCCAACCGTCGGCGTTATCTCAATGCGCGTACCAGCTTAAAGACTTTGTTAGCTTTGGGTGTGATACCTGTAGTGAACGAAAATGATACGGTGGCCACCGACGAAATTCGTTTTGGTGATAATGATCGTTTGGCTGCTTTGGTGGCTAATTTAATTGAAGCAGATGTCTTGGTAATTTTGACCGATCAAGCGGGCATGTACGATGCCGATCCACGAGACAATCCGCAGGCGAAATTACTGTCTGAAGTGCAAGCCAATGATCCGCAATTATTAGTCATGGCCAGCGGGCGTTCTGGTCAATTGGGTTGTGGTGGTATGGCAACTAAAGTGTTGTCCGCTGTGTTGGCAGCGCGATCGGGCGCTTACACCTTAGTTGCTGGTAGTCATGAGCCTCAGGTATTGTTGCGACTATATCAAGGCGAGAATCTAGGAACCTTATTTGTTCCCGATCAGCAACCGCTGGCTGCGCGCAAACAATGGCTGGCGAGTCATCTACAAATGCGCGGACAGCTGATGCTGGATGCCGGCGCAGTGAAAAAGTTGCGTGAATCAGGCAGCAGTTTGTTGGCCATCGGTGTTAAACACGTGCAAGGTGATTTTAAACGTGGTGATATGGTGGCTTGCCTTGATGAGCAAGGTGAGAAAGTTGCTTGTGGCTTAGTGAATTATGATGCGCAAGAAACCCGCCTGATTGCTGGAAAACCCAGCCAACAAATCGCAGCGCTCCTAGGCTACGCGGACGAAGAAGAGCTTATTCATCGCGATAATATGGTGTTGTTGAGTAGTTAATTGCGGGAATCAATATATCCCCCATTTCATTGATGAAATAGGAGATATGTGAATCACATTTCGTGAATGCGTTTGGTCAAACGACTTTTATGTCGCGCTGCTTTATTTTTATGAATAATGCCTTTATCCGCCATGCGATCAATCACAGGTTGCGCCGCTAAAAAAGCTTGCTGTGCTTGCTCTTTATTACCACCTTCAATCGTTGTAATTACCTTCTTCAAATAGGTGCGCACCATCGAGCGCAAACTCGCATTGTGTTGGCGATGCTTTTCAGCTTGTTTTGCACGTTTTTTTGCTTGCGCGGTATTGGCCAAGGGAGAACTCCTTCAACATAAATCAGGTCAAAAAGGTCAGTAAAACTGGGGCAGGGATTGTCCATGGTTTGCCCAACCTTGTCAATCATCCCTTGCTGGCGCTGGATCATAGTCAATATCTCGGAATCTCGGTACAATTCGGCCGCATTTCTTAGCTTCACCTTCACTCATTCAGATAAATTTGAGAGCCTCTATGGTTATTACCTCTGCTGCTTTTTCTCGATTAAAAACCCCGATGGTATTAGCCAGTTTGATGGGGCTGCGGATGTTAGGTTTATTTATGATTCTGCCTGTATTTGCTTTGTATGGTCAGCAGTTGACGGGTGCAACGCCTTTTCTCATTGGTATTGCTATTGGCGCTTACGGATTAACGCAGGCTTGCCTGCAAATTCCTTTTGGTTGGTGGTCTGATCGCATTGGGCGTAAACCCGTTATTTTATTGGGTTCTATTATATTTGCCGTCGGGGCTTTAATTGCTGCGCAGAGTCATTCCATCATCGGCGTCATTATGGGTCGTGCTATTCAAGGAGGAGGCGCCATCTCCAGTGTGTTGTTAGCTGCGATCAGCGATGTCACGGAAGAAGAGCAACGCACCAAGGCGATGGCCATGGTGGGATTATTCATTGGTGGGTCTTTTATGTTGTCCTTCATGATTGGGCCAATCTGGGCTGCTCATTGGGGATTGTCCGGTGTATTTTGGCTGAATGTTGTGTTGTCTTTAGCGGGGCTTATAGCAGCTATGATTGCAGTGCCGAGTACTCGTGAGAGAAGAACGCTGCGAATGGATACCAAAGTCAATGCAGACCATTTGTGGTTGTTATTGAAACAGCCGCAATTAGCTCGGGTAATGCTCAGTGTCTGGATGCTGCATTTAATTACTACCGCTGTCTTTGTGGCTTTACCTTTGGCTTTGGTTAAGCAGCTGCATTTACCAGCCATACATCATGGTTGGTTTTATTTACCCATGATGTTGGTTTCCTTTGCAGCGATTATTCCCTTAGTGATTATTGCGGAGAAAAAAGGCAGTATTAAGTCCATATTAATGACTTCGTTAGTTCTAATGAGCTCGGGTTTGATATTAGCCAGTCAAGGTTTTCCTTGGCTTGGTGCTTTTGTCGGTTGGTTTTTATATTTCGCT
>JAHFSE010000171.1 GCA_023265895.1 Gammaproteobacteria bacterium | reverse complement strand
CTCCATTTTTTGAAAAATAAAAAAAAGACACACAAATATAAGAAAGAATCATTCCAGCAAAAAACATATCATGCACTGATGCTAATATTTTATTTTTAAAAAATCCTTTTTTGACCAGAAAATAATTTTTAATAAAAACGATTGCAAGTGGGATAAATGCAAAAATTATCCTCATCTGAATAATACTTAATTTATCCGCTAAGAAAAATGCGAGCTTGAGATGAATCAAAAAAAACATCACGCCAATAATATACATAAAATTCCTATTTATTTATAAAAAATGGATTCCGCACGCTATATCACTTACAACTCAAGATGCGAAACAATGCATTTAACTCCCCCAGCCCCCTCTTTAAAAAAAGAGGGGGGTTGGCTTTATTTTCCCCCTCTTCAGATGAAGAGGGGGTTAGGGGGCGTTTGATGAAGTTCGCACCTTGAATTTCTACTGTATAACCACTCATTTTTTCTCTCCTATCCTTAGTTCAAAAAAAGGGTCGGGGTGCCTCGAAGAGGCGGGGTGGTTTTCATGAACTATGCAACAGCGCCCTTTGAAAGAAGGCGGATTTTTATCTGGCGTGTTTTTTAAACTAAACATCAGCGCGTCATCCTTGAGCGAGGTGGTGTTGCTTCCATAGCTGAATTAACAGTGGCGGCGATTATCTGAAATGGATTGTCAAAAATCAATCAATTTGACTAAAAAATACGCTGACGTATATTCCGGGGTAAATGGATCAATGCCTGCGAGAGCCATTGGACTATGTAGGAATTCTTTGGATGTTTTGGAGTGTGCAAATGGTGGCCAGAGACAGAATCGAACTGTCGACACGAGGATTTTCAATCCTCTGCTCTACCGACTGAGCTATCTGGCCAAAAATGGGTCAAGCGAAGAGGGCGCCTATTAAACCTTTCTAGGGCATAGGCGTCAAGAAACATCTGTGTTTTTTGGTGTATAGCCTTCCGCCCGATCAAAGGGTTGGTTAGTCAAAAATTTTTCCAACTGTTCTCCAAGATAATTTTGCGTGTTTGGATCTAATACGTTTAATCGTTTCTCATTAATTAACATGGTTTGATGATGCAGCCATTCCTGCCAAGCGCGTTTTGAGACTTGATTAAAAATGCGTTGGCCTTTTTCTCCGGGGTAAGGTGGACGTGCCAACCCTTCCAGTTCCTGTTGGTATTTTTGGCAGAAAACGGTATGTGTCATGGTGCGTTCCTATTTTTTTACTGCGTTCAGTAGTATTTGAATGGGCGCCGGTAATCCTATGGCGGGCGGGCAATTTAAGTCATACCACCTGCCTTCGGGTAATGAGCTGGGCCATTTAGCATGGGCTGCAAGCCTAACTGAATAGGGCTTGATATGTAATTTAAAATGGGTAAATACATGCTGTATGGGTGTGAGCGCCTGGCGTTTAGAAAGTGTTACATCCCATTGTTGGCTCAGTTGCTTGAGAGCCGGTAAGCTAACGGCTTCCGGCAAGCTCCATAGCCCACCCCAAATACCCTTTGCAGTACGTTTTTCTAACCAAACCTGCTGGTTGCGCAAGAGCATGAGCATATAAACTTGGCGTTCAGGTTTTTGTTTTGTGGGTTTTGGGATAGGTAATTCTGCGGTGCGATGATATTGGCGTGCTTGGCAAACATGTTGAACTGGGCAACGTGGGCAATTGGGTTGTGTGCGTGTGCAAATTAGGGCGCCTAAATCCATCATAGCTTGATTATAGCGACCGAAAGAGTGTGTTGGTGTGAGTGCTTCTGCTAATTGCCAAAGTTGTTTTTGAGTTTCTGTTTCTCCTGGCCATCGATCAATGCCATGAATTCGGCACAAAACTCGCTTAACGTTGCCATCCAGAATCGGTGCTCTCAGATTCATGCCGAGAGATAAGATGGCGCCTGCTGTAGAACGGCCAATACCCGGTAGTGATGTGAGGCCATCGAGGGTGTTAGGAAAACGGCCTCGATGCTGAGTCCATACCTGCTGTGCGGTTTGATGAAGATTGCGCGCGCGGGCGTAATACCCTAATCCAGACCACAGATGTAACACATCATCGAGCGGTGCTTGGGCCAAGCTTTTTACGCTAGGGAAGCGTTGCATAAATCGCTGAAAATAGGGAATCACTGTGTTGACTTGGGTTTGCTGCAACATAATTTCAGAAATCCACACAGGGTAAGCCGTGGCAGATTTTTGCCAAGGTAAATCCTTGCGCCCTTGTTGGGCCTGCCAATCTAACAGCTGCGTTGAAAAGGTGTCTGATGGCATGAGTGAAATTGAGGATTCCTTCAGGGGGTAACAACACGCGGCCAAGCCTAACTAAATTTTTAAGTTGCGCCAATGCTGGCATGTTGTTTGGTGTTTTTTTTGATCTAGGCTTATGGGCAACGATTTGAAATTAAAAAAGAGAACTGTATTGATCACTCATATTGGGAGAAATAGGGACTTGGCTGTTAGAAAACTGAAAGCAAAAGTGAATGCTGTAATGCAGCCTCAAATTCTGGTATCAGGTAAAGTGTTGGCTATTGTGGCTGATTTGAAGGGCGCTGATCGAAAGAAGTGGACAGCCGTTTGGGCAGCCATGCCAATGAATTATCGTTGTGAATTAGTCGACGATTTTGTTGCCGCCAGTCAGCAACTCAAGCAGGCAGCATTTCAATGGATCTTGCTAGAAGATGAAGTGATTGCTGCGCATCCTAAAATAGCTGCGGAGTGGGTGCAGCGACATTCTGAATTAGCCGTCATCATCATAGGAAAAAATATTTTAGGTGTTCGCTCATGGATGGTGGAGTTAAATGCTCATGAATGCGTTCTACGACAAGAGCTCAGCGTGCCGTTATTGCAGAGTTTGTTTCAACAAGCTTTGCTGCGAAAAAACTTGGAGCAGCAACTGAAAGAAGCTCAAGATGAATTGGCAATTAAACAAGTTCAGCTAGAAACTTTGGCGCATACCGATACGCTAACGCATTTAGGCAATCGTTTTTTCTTTTATCAAACAGCGACCACTTGGTTAGCAATGGCGGAGCAAACAGAAAAAAAATATGCTTTGTTGTATTTAAATTTGAGTAACTTTAAGCAGATTAATGAATGTTATGGCCATTTAATTGGCGATGAAGTGTTATTGCTTACAGCGCAGCGTCTTCATGCTGCTATTCCACGCCATAGTTTATTAGCGCGATTGGGTGGCGATGAATTTGTGGTATTAACGGATTTTGAAGAAGATTCTGTCCAAGCCTATGGGGTAGCGCAAACAATGGTTTCCGCCATTAAAGAAACCATTACCGTGGGTGGGCATCAATTGCGTATTCAAGGTCAGATCGGTATTGCAACGTTTCCTGAAGTGACCAGTGTGCAATCTTTATTGCGTTGCGCAGAAATGGCTTTGGATGAAGCAAAAACCAAAGTATCGAAAATTAATTTTTATACTAAACGATTGGAAAATCAGCATCGTCATCGCATGACTATTGAATCTTATTTAGCCCATGCGTTTAAACAACAAGAATTTTATGTGGTGTATTAACCTATTTATGAAGCAACGACAGGTGTTGCTTCTGGCATGGAAGCTTTATTGCGCTGGAATAGTGAATCGCTGAGAGATATTTCATCGGAAGAAT
>JAHFSE010000054.1 GCA_023265895.1 Gammaproteobacteria bacterium | reverse complement strand
TTCGAAAAGTGGTTTCAGGTAATAATAATGCCATTGCTTGGGTCGCAGATTCTGTTTTGTAACGTGCGCGCATTTCAGCAAAGCGACCCATTAATAAAAAGAAAATGAACATAATGACAGAATCAAAATAGACAGTGCCCTGTTTCATCAAGGTGTTATATACGCTGGCAAAAAAAGCTAACAAGATTGCTAAAGCGACGGGTACATCCATATTCATACGGTTTGTTTTTTTTGCTTGCCAGGCACCGACAAAAAAAGGTTTCCCAGCGTAGAGTACAATGGGCGTCGTCACCAGCAAACTAAATAAATTAAAAAAGTGTTGCCAATAAGCATCCATGTCTTGCCAAACGCCAACATAAATAGCCACGGTATAAGTCATCACTTGCATCATGCCCATGCCAGCAACGAAAATACGTTTCAGTGCTTGGCGTTGTTCTACATCATGATGGTGATAAGATAAGGGTTGCCATGGATGTGCGGGATAACCCTGTTTTGACAGTGAGGCGAGTATGCTCTCTGGCGTCAATGATTTATTTTGCCAGCAGACATGAATTCGTCGTTGCGGCACATTGACTTGCACTGACTCAATGCCTGATAACTGTTTTTTTAATTGCTGTTCGATGGTCATTGCGCAATGACCACAACGGATATTAGCCGAGAAGAAAATAGCTTGTTGCATGATGATTATACATGTTCATGATGAGATATATTCATCATGAGGTGGTGATGATGCTGATGTTGTTCTGGTGGTGTTAATCCAACAATAAAAATCCATACACCAGAAATAATTAATGTGATGGAGCTCCAATGTTTAAAATGCTGTAATCGGAGCCAGTGCTTTTGCAGCCATTTGCTGAGATGTCCTGCGAGTAATAAAGCCGGTAAAGTGCCTAAGCCGAAGGAAAGCATGAAGAGTCCGCTGATCAGTGGATTGCCAATGGTGAGTGCGCTGGCTAATAAGGCGTAAATCATGCCACAAGGAATTAAACCCCAGCATAATCCTATCCAAAATGAGTCCACTGTTGAGATGCTGTTAGCAAATTGCGTCATTGCCTTATTGAGCAATAGCGTAAAACGATTGATTTTGTGATTACCTGAACGAATCATCAAAGCATAACCGCCAAGGGTAACCATAACAATGCCCGTGAATAGGCGCAGATAATAACTAATATGAGGTAATGTAGTGGACCAAAATAAAGAGGAGCCTAGTGTGCCTGCTGTGATGCCTAATAACGTATAGCTAGAAATTCGACCGAGATGGATCCAGTAAAGTTGATACGCCTGAGAAAATTTCATGTTAGTTTTTGCGCAGGCATTGGCGGTGCATCTGGTGTTGCATTGAGTCAAAGGCTGTGTGGTTGTTAGCGCCGTATTGATACCGCCGCACATGGTGAGACAGTGAAAGCCAGACAGTAAACCTGCTAAAGCGGCAGAGCTGAGTAGTAGCCAGGACATTACGCATCTTCCTCATCTAACAAGCGCCGTCCTTCGACGTCTAAATGATCAAATTGATCGTGATCTACTGCCCAAAAAAATCCCCAAATGGCAATAGCGAGTAAGAGAATACCTAAGGGAACTAACACCCAAATCATTTCCATGAGGATGATCTACTGAGCGGAATGAGTCCGTGTTTCGGTGGCGCGTGAGGCACTTCTGGATCTGGATGGTTTAGCGCAATGGCTAAAGTCACAAAGCTAGCAATGACAACGAAGGTTGGCAATGCAATTAAAAACCAAGGCCAAAATTGTTGATGCCATAGAGGTTTCATGATTTTTTCTCCCAAGCAAAGGGTGCCCAGAATAAAGTGGTTTCGGTTGTGAAAATTGTTTTATCAGCGGTTTGAACTCTAATATGAATGGTATTGCTTGGCTGATGAATTGCTGACGATTTTACTCTAATTCTTAAAGGTAAGGTGAAGACTTCACCAGCAGCAATCATGGGCGTTTGTGTATTAGAAATAATACTTAATGAATCCAGTCCAGAAGCCTGAATGGTGTAGGTGTGGGCTTGATGATCTTTATTCATAATTTTTAAGGTATAAATATTATCGATGCCTTGATCGGATTGCTGATATAACGCATTTCGATCACGTAAAACATCAACAGCCAATGGTGTTCGCAAATAGATCGTGAGAAAAAAGGTTGAACATAATGCCAGCCATACGCTGGTATAAATGATAATTCGTGGGCGCAACACGCGAGTTTTTTTCTGTGTGAGTGAATTTTCAGAAGTATATTTAACTAACCCTCTGGCATAACCCATGTGATCCATCACGGAATCACACGCATCGATGCAAGCGGCACAACCAATGCATTCGTATTGTAATCCATCGCGAATATCAATGCCCGTTGGACAAACTTGGACACACATTTGGCAATCGATACAGCTGCCTAAGTTTGTAGCGATTTCTGTGCGTTTACGACTGCCGCGTGGTTCACCGCGTGCTGCATCATAAGAAACAATTAAAGTTTCTTTATCGAACATGGCCGATTGAAAGCGAGCATAGGGGCACATGTATTTACACACTTGTTCCCGTAAAAAGCCAGCATTACCGTAGGTGGCAAAACTGTAAAAAATACTCCAAAACCATTCCCATCCACCCAGTGCACCCATGGATAATTGCGAGGCTAAAATTTTAATGGGTGTGAAATAACCGACGAAAGTAAAGCCAGTCCATAATGCAAAACTAATCCACAAACATTGTTTGAAAAATTTCTTGAAGAATTTTTCCGGTGTCCAAGGACTTTGATCCAGTTTGATGCGTTGACGATAATGACCTTCGGTTATTCTTTCTAACCAAAGAAAAGCTTCAGTCCAAACTGTTTGTGGGCAGCTATAACCACACCAAATGCGGCCCGCAATAGCAGTGACTAAAAATAATGACAGTGCTGCAATAATTAATAGCCAAGTGAGGTAATAAAAATCTTGTGGCCAAAAAGTAATGCCAAAAATATAAAATTGACGAGCGGGCAAATCAAACAGAATGGCTTGATGGTGATGCCAGTTTAGCCAAGGTAAGCCATAATAAATAACTAAGATAACAATGACATTGAGGTGACGCCAACGTTGGAAGCGTCCTTTCATTTCGCGGGGATAAATTTTTTCGTGAGCAGCGTATAATGATTCAGTGGGGATTCGTTTATCGTTTGCAGCAACCATGAGTATGCTCTTTTCTTGGGCTCTTAATGAGAAAAAGGCTCAAGGCGCTGGAGCAGAGCGTGGCCGCCCAAAATCCAAAGAAACCTAAGGTATAACCGAGTTCGGCAGGCATACGCATTGGCCAGGTCGCTACTTGAGCCAGTTGTTCTGGATTAAACATGGCAAAAAATACCACGGTTGCGATCCCTGCAATTAAAAAAGAAGACCATGCTATCACACCAATAGAGCGGAGCATTTCTTTTTTAGTTACTGTGAGCTGCGTCTTATTGTTGCAGCCAAGGTTCAATGTATCCCTATGCATCTGATTTTCTTTCCTTGATTTTCAGCCATTATTTCTGTGATAACGAATATACATAAGCAGCCAATAAATGAATGGTTTGCTCATCTAATAATTTTTCATGCGCAGGCATTTTTCCGCTGCGACCTTTGGTTAATGTTTCTTTAATAATTTCGTCAGAGCCGCCATATAACCAAATGTTATCTGTCAAATTAGCAGAACCTATTTGTTGATTGCCTTGGGCATTGGCGCCATGACAGGCAATGCAGTTTTGTGAAAATAAATTTTGCCCTTTTTGTGCCTGTTCAGAATAGGCAGCTTCTCCATGTAGTTGGTTGATATACGCAATCAAATTATCTTTGTCCGCATCACTGAGGCTGTTAGCAAAGCTTGGCATACTGCCCTGACGACCATGAGTAATGCTCGCTTCGATATTTTCTGGCGTACCGCCATAGAGCCAGTCGTGATCGGTGAGATTAGGAAATCCTGGCGCACCTTGTGCGTCGGAGCCATGGCAAGCCGCGCAATTGTTAGCAAATAAGCGCTGTGCTGTTTTCATGGCTTCGGTATTTTTTGCTAAAGCAGGAATATTTTGGTTTTCATATTTTTCAAACAAAGCAGAATATTTTTGTTTATTTTCCGTTTGCTGTTGTTGATACGCTGTGTCAGTGCTCCAGCCTAATAGGCCAGAAAAATTACCTAATCCTGGGTATAGCGCCAAATAACCTATGCCAAATACCAGCGTGATATAAAATAAACCTAACCACCAGCGTGGTAAGGGTGTATTGAGCTCTGTTAAATCATCATCCCAAACATGACCGGTTGTTTCTGTTTTTGATGCATGATCTATTTTCTTTTTTGCAGTGACACGTAGCAAAATAAAACAACCAAGGATATTGGCAGAGACCAAAAAAATAATAAATCCGCTCCAAAAATGACTCATGATTCTACTCCTGATTCATCCTCTTCCAGCGGTAATTGAGCAGCAGCATCGAAGGTTGCTTTGCGTTTGCTGCTCCAAGCCCAAAAAAATGTGCCGATCAATAACAGCATCATGGAAATAATAAAAACACCTTGTAGTAAGCCGTTCATGGTTGTATTTCCTTGGAGGCATGCATGCCGAGTGATTGTAGATAAGCGATGAGCGCTGCCATTTCTGTTTTGTCAGCCACGGATTGTCCCGCGCGTGCAATCTCTTGATCGCTGTAAGGCACACCCAATTGACGCATGACTTTTAATTTTTGAGTGATGAGTGCGCCGTCTACTTTATTGTTTGCCAACCAAGGGAAGGCGGGCATATTAGATTCTGGCACTAAGTTTTGCGGCTTCATTAAATGCAAATAATGCCATTCATCGGTATAGCGGCCACCCACTCGGGCTAAGTCCGGCCCTGTTCTTTTAGAACCCCATTGAAAGGGATGATCGTAAACAGATTCACCAGCGACAGAATAAGCGCCGTAGCGTTGCGTTTCTGAAACCAGTGGCCGGATCATTTGTGAGTGACAACCATAACAGCCTTCGCGCACATAAATATCACGGCCGACTAGTTCTAAGGCCGTATAAGGTTTTACACCCGGTGCAGGCTGAGTGACTTGGAGTTGAAAAAATAACGGTACAATTTCTACTAGACCGGCAATGCTAATGACTAATGCGATGAAAATACCCATTAAGCCAATATTTTTTTCGAGCGTTTCATGTTTCATAGCGGGCGACTCCTTAGGCGGCTTGCTCAGAAAGTTTGTCTTCGGAGTAACGGGTCATGATGAGGTTATAAGCCATGATCAGCATGCCAATGAGGAACAGTAGGCCACCGCATAATCGCACAATGTAATAAGGGTGCGTGGCTTTTAAGGCTTCAACAAACGTATAAGTGAGGGTGCCGTCATCATTCACTGCGCGCCACATTAAGCCTTGCATGACGCCGGCAATCCACATGGCGGTAATGTATAAAACGATACCGATGGTAGAAATCCAAAAATGCGCATTGACTAATTCAAGGCTGTATAAAGATTTATTCCATAATTTGGGTAGTAATGCATACAAACAACCGATGGAAATAAAGGCAACCCAACCTAAGGCACCAGAATGCACATGACCAATGGTCCAATCGGTATAGTGCGAGAGAGAATTGACGGTTTTAATCGACATCATCGGACCTTCGAAAGTCGACATACCATAAAAAGAAAGGGACACAATCATGAATTTTAAGACCGGATCGGTGCGTAATTTTTCCCAAGCGCCGGAGAGCGTCATGATGCCGTTAATCATGCCGCCCCAGGAAGGCGCTAACAAAATCAGTGAGAAGACCATGCCGATGGATTGCACCCAGTCTGGCATTGCCGTGTAGTGTAAATGATGAGGGCCTGCCCACATGTAGACAGAAATTAATGCCCAAAAATGTACGATGGATAAGCGGTAAGAATAAATGGGGCGTTGTGCTTGTTTAGGAATAAAATAATACATCATGCCAAGAAATGCGGCGGTTAGGAAAAACCCCACGGCATTATGGCCATACCACCACTGCACCATGGCATCCACAGCGCCCGAATAAACAATATAGGATTTGGTCAAAGTGACGGGAATGGCTAAATTATTGATTACATGTAATACCGCGACGGTGATGATATAAGCGGCAAAAAACCAGTTGGCAACAAAAATATGTTGAATTTGGCGCCGAGCAGGGGTGCCGAAAAAAACAGCCGCATAGGCGATCCAAACAAGGGTGATGAGTAGATCAATGGGCCATTCTAATTCTGCATATTCTTTCCCTTGGGTAATACCCAACGGTAGCGTGATGGCGGCCAAAACAATAACCAGCTGCCAGCCCCAAAAAGTGAAAGTTGCCAGTCGAGGAAAAGCCAGTGCAGCTTTACAGGTTCTTTGCACAATGTGGTAAGACGAGGCAAACAGCGTGCAACCACCAAAAGCAAAAATGACGGCATTGGTATGCAAGGGTCGTAACCGACTATAAGTCAACCAGGGCAAATCAAAATTGAGTGCAGGCCAAGCCAGTTGTGCCGCAAGGAGTGCGCCAACGCTCATGCCGACTATGCCCCACACAACCGCCATCACAGCAAATTGGCGAACAACCTGGTTGTTGTAATCGACTGATGTAGTAGTCATAGCACCTCTTCAAATAGGCTTTAAAATTTTTGTGGCAATGGTATCTGGCTGAGCAGCCATCATTTTAGCCGCGCAAACTATAATGGTATTTGATTTTGGTCAAGGAGATCCTGCGTTATTGTTGAGCGTTTAATGCTTGTCCGTGGATAGCTTTACCCGCCTCGCTCATTAAATACAAATAAGCACCGGTAATTTCCGTTGGCAGCGGCAGTTTTTGAGGGTCTTCAGCTGGGTAAGCAGAGGCACGCATAGCGGTGCGAGTTGCGCCGGGATTAATGCTATTTACGCGAATGCGTTGTGTCGCAGCAAATTCATCGGCTAACACTTGCATGAAGCCTTCCACGGCAAATTTTGAAACTGCATAAGCACCCCAATGAGCGCGCCCTTGGCGTCCAACGCTGGATGAAGTAAAAATAATGGAAGCATGTGTCGACCGCTTCATCAAAGGGAGCAAGGCGTGCGTCAGTAAATAGACGCTGTGAAGATTTACTTGCATCACTTTTTGCCAGACTTCAGGCGCATAATGTTCTATCAAGGTAATATCGCCTAACATGCCCGCGCAATGAACCAAGCCATCCAATCGATGGCAGTTGTCATCGATTGCATCCGCCAATTTTTGGTAATCCGATGGATTGTTATTCTCTAAATTGAAAGCTAACAAGGCCGGTGTTTGGCCGCCCATCGCAATCATTTCATCATAAACTTTGTCTAATTTGCTTTGAGTTTTTCCGAGTAATACCACTTGTGCGCCGTGGGCCGCATAACAGAGCGCTACCGCACGGCCTATTCCATCACTGGCGCCGGTGACAAGAATGACACGATCTTTTAGCGCGTCGGTGGATGTAGTGAAATTTTTTAACAGCACGAGAAAACTCCTTTATGAGTTTACCTTTTTTAAAAAGAGGTAGAATATCATGAAATCACACTAAGATAGTGCCCCTAACATTTCTATTGGCATTACGCAGATTCAGGCAACAAAACCGGAAAGGTTAAAACAAATTCAGTAAATTGACCAATTTCAGAATAACACTGAATGTCACCACCAAATCCATGCATGGCTCTTTTGCAAAAAGACAAACCTAATCCTGTACCTTCTTGATGATTCGACGTCACAAAATTTTCAAATAAATGTTCTTTTACTGAATCATCAATACCTGGACCGTTATCTTTAAAATGAATGGCATTCACTTGCTCGCCCACAGCAGTCCAAATATGGATTTTGCGATTACCCTTATCATTGCGCTTTAAATAATAAAAAGAATTTTTAAGTAAATTAAACAGAACAAAATTAAATAAAACATCAGAACCTTTGAAAGAAAAATCCTCATCAATGGTGAGCGTTACTATTTCGCGCTCTTCATCATGATAACCATAATCATTCAAACTAGAAGCCAATACCTCAGAAGCTTTTAAGATTACAAAATCAGACGCATCTATCTGTTGATTTTTCATGTTATTTAAAATAATGCCAATGATCTGATAACCTCGATCAATAATGCGTAGTAAATTATCTACCTCCGAAGACTCAACTATTTTTTTAGATGCATCACTCTCATCAATGGGCGCCTTCTGCAACCGTCTTATCTTCAAGGTTAAAGCACCTAACGGGCTACGCAATTCATGAGCGATGGATCCCGCCAAACCTTTTAACAGGTTAATTTTGTTTTCTTTAAGGCGTAGTTCGCTTTTGATTGCAAAGTATTCATTGAGTTCAACAGTTTTTTCTTCAATTAAATCCAACAACCGTTGTTTTTCAGAAAGCTCTTGGGCCAACAGGGCTTCTTGTGTTTTTTTAAGGCGAAATTCTGCTAACACTCGACTATAAGATATCTTAAATAAAGTAATTGCTGTTGGCGTAGAAACAATCCAGACTAAAATCAAATTCCATGTGAGATCAAACAAAGATAGCTGCACCGCTGTAATTGCGGGTTGAAAATATAAAATCGCTATCAAAAAAATAATAATAGGATAGGGAAGGATTAAAAATTTAATTGGGTATCTTAAAACAACTGCAGAACCAACAAAAATTCCTACAAAGTAGGGCAATGCATATTTAAGTGGATTGGATACCGCTAGGATCATTATCCAACAAAAAATATTTACGAAATAATAAACAAAACAGCCTATCTGAATAATATGTCGCTTAGCTTTGTCAGACTTTAAGCTGAAAATAAGAATTGCAGAAACAATTGAGCAGTATAAAAATCTTAATCCTAATAGAAAAAATAATTGATCGGACTCTAAAAAGTAGTCAAATATGCCAAATATTCCCACAGCAAGAATGGAGCCGATTAGAAATGCCAAAGTGCCTTTATACTGTTCGTCTATTAATAAATTCAGTATTTCTTGCTGTTGTTTTCTTGTTGAAACATTAAAATGAAATTTCGATAGAATCTGATTAAACCAATGAGTCATTCTGAAATCTTCCCTTAATAAGCGGAGCACCGTTTGCATTATACAGGTCTCTGCCTGCCTCCTTTCCCTTATCCCCTCATGTCAGTTGTTTGATACAAATGCACAACCGATTTTTGCTAAGTAATGCTTGCCCCAAAGTGTAACATCAAAGTAAGGCAAAATAACAATACAGCCCTGATTACCTCAACTTGTCTAAAATCAACCACACGGTAACTTGGAAAAACTAGAGGTAAATTACCCGTCATACTTGAAGATGCGAAATTAGAGGCGCTGTCTAAATTTAATCGTGAAACAACCAATCTTGAATGGCTTGCGGTGTTTGCGCATAAAAATCAGCATGCCAGGCAAGCAAATTCGCTTGTGGAGGAATATATCCATACACAGCAGCGACGGTTTTCATGCCCGCATTACGTCCAGATTGAATATCTCGTTCATGATCACCCACATAAACACACAGTTCTGCGGCTACATTTAATTGTGTGCAAGCTAAATATAAGGGCTCTGGATGTGGTTTCCGATTTTGAACGTGATCGGGACAAATGAGTGTGGCGCAACGTTGATTTAAATGTAATGCTTCCATCAGTGGGATTGCATAACGACTGGGTTTATTGGTGACGACACCCCAGGGAATATTGCGTTGTTCCGCTGCCTTTAGTAAATGATCCATGCCGGGAAATAATTGCGTGTATTGAGCAAGATGTTGTTCGTAAAGGTCTAGTAATCGTAGGCGCAAGCGCTGAAAATCCGCATGTTGTTCCTGTATTGAAAAAGCAAATTCAATGAGTCCGCTGGCACCATTGGAAACTTGTGCTCGGATGGCTTCTTCTGGCAATAGAGATTGCTTTTCTTCTATGCGTAATTGATTCATCACTGCAATAAAATCAGGCGCTGTATCTAGTAAGGTTCCGTCTAAGTCAAATAAAATGGCTGCTGGAAAAGTCATAAAACGCCTTACATTGCTTTCTGAAAATGCATTAAATAATTGACGCTGACGTCATCCGTTAACGCATAAATTTTTGTCAGTGGGTTATAGGTCATCCCGATTAAACTTTGTAGTGTTAAATCAGCCATGCGTGCCCAATGGCCTAATTCTGCTGGGCGAATAAATTTTCCGTATTCATGCGTGCCTTTGGGTAATAATTTTAAAATATATTCAGCACCAATAATCGCAAATAAAAAAGCCTTTGGATTGCGATTAATGGTAGAAAAAAATAAATGACCGCCGGGTTTAACCAATTGAGCACACGCATTAACCACTTGGGTTGGATTGGGCACATGTTCTAGCATCTCTAAGCAAGTGATAATATCATAGTGACCGGCATGTTCTTTGGCCCAATCTTCAACGGTGGTTTGATGATAATCAATCGCTAAATTTTGTTGTTCAGCATGCTGGCGTGCAATTGCTAATGAGGTGGGTGCCATATCAATGCCGGTCATCTTTGCGCCGCGATGCGCAAGCCCTTCCGTTAACAAGCCACCGCCACAACCCACATCGAGTATTTTTCTATCAACCAAGGGCGTTGCTTGATTGATAAAATTAATTCTCAGTGGATTAATTTCGTGGAGTGGTTTGAATTCACTGTTGGGATCCCACCAACTTTTTGCTAAACGATTAAATTTCTCAATTTCTGCTGAGTCCACATTCAATGACGTGTTAGGTTGCATTTTTTTCTCGCATTTTTTCGGTCCATAATTGTGCCTCTTGATGGAGGCTGTTGATATCTAACGTCAACAGTGAGCGGTCGCGCATCACTTGTCGTCCAGCAATCCATGCGTGAGAGACCGCTTGTCCATTGCTGCCATAAACCAATTGTGATAGGGGTTGATGGACAGGTTGATGATGAATTTCACTGAAATCTACTGCAATAATGTCAGCTTGTTTGCCAATGTCTAAACTCCCAATTAAATGATCAAGGCCTAATACTTGAGCGCCCATTCGCGTCGCCATTGTCAATGCTTGGTAAGCGGGCAGTGCCGTTGCATCTTGCGCTACTGCTTTTGCTAGCAATGCGGCAGTCTTCATTTCGCTCATTAAATCTAAATCGTTGTTGCTGGCTGCGCCATCAGTACCCAGCGCAACAGGAATGTGTGCAGCAAGCAATCGTGCCACCGGGCAAAATCCGCTCGCGAGTTTTAAATTAGAGTCAGGACAGTGAATGACTCGAGTTTTGGTTTGAGCGACGAGTTCAATATCTGCTTCAGTTAAACAGGTCATATGCACCGCTTGTAAGCGTTCAGATAATACACCCAATCGGTGTAAACGCTGAATGGGCCGCTGTCCATATTGCGTTAACCCATCGCTGACTTCGCTCGCAGTTTCGTGTAAATGGGTTTGAATTGTCACATCGAATTTTTCTGCAAGTCGCACAATTTTTTGAAAGGTTTCATCAGCTACGGTATAGGGTGCATGGGGGCCGAGTCCTACTCGAATCAGTGGGTCTCCTTGATAGGTGGCTAGCAGTGATGCTGCTTTATCGAGATAATTCGTTGCATCATTGGCCCATGGCGAGGGAAATTCTAAAATGGGTGAGTGCAAACAAGCGCGCATGCCTGTTTGTTCAGCCACTTGAGCGACTACTTCCGGATAAAAATACATGTCGGCAAAACAAGTTGTGCCAGAGCGAATCATTTCAGCCAATGCTAATTGAGTACCGGTTTTGACCCACGCTTCGCTGAGCCAGCGTTGTTCCGCTGGCCAAATATGTTGAGAGAGCCATTCCATCAAAGGTAAATCGTCCGCCATACCGCGCAATAAATTCATCGCTGCATGTGTATGGGCATTGACCAGGCCAGGCAGTAAGATGTGCTGCTTTAATTTCACCTGTGTGCAACTGGAATAACGCGCAGCCAGCGTTTGTTGCGGTCCGATGTCGATGATGCGTTGATTTTGGATGGCAATCGCGTGATCCAGTAACACCTCTGGTGTGGAGCTGCTCATGGGGATCATCCAGGTAGCGCTGATGAGCATGATGTTGGAAAGCATAAGTATGAATCTCAATAAACAAAGTCAGGAGTATATCGAAACATGACGATGACAGAAATATCCTCAGTGCGCGCTATTGTTTGGCAATCCCACTGTTTGAAATTGTTAGATCAGCGGCGTTTGCCCAGAGAGCAAATTTGGTTTGAATGCCAAACAACAACTCACGTCGTCGATGCCATTCGCTCGATGGTGGTTCGAGGTGCGCCGGCGATTGGAATTGCGGCTGCTTATGGTGTGGTGTTAGCTGCTTATGCTCATCGTGATCAACCCGTTGCCCAAGCACAGATTTTGTTAGTCAATGTGATGGATCAATTAGCAGAAGCACGGCCTACAGCAGTTAATTTAATGTGGGCATTGGCTCAGATGAGAGAAGTACTTTTTAGCGAAAATATTTTAAATGCGTCCGTTGACTGGATTTGTCAGCTAGAACAAAAAGCCAAAGCCATTCATCAAGCGGATTATGACGATAATTTTCGGATGGCAGAGTTAGGGGCGCAATGGTTGGCAGCGCATGTGCCGCAAGGAAAAAAAGCTTTGACCCATTGCAATACCGGTGCATTAGCAACAGCGGGTTATGGTACTGCGCTTGGTGTGATTCGCACCGCCTTTCAAAAAAATATTATTTCAGGTGTTTATGTGGATGAAACGCGTCCTTGGCTACAAGGTACACGATTGACTGCATGGGAATTGCAACAAGAAAAAATTCCTTTTGAGGTGATTGTAGATTCTGCAGCAGCGAGTATATTACGGCAGGGCCAAGTGAGTTGTGTGTTAGTGGGCGCAGATCGAATTGCAAAAAATGGCGATGTGGTCAATAAAATTGGCACTTATGCTTTAGCCATTGCGGCGCGTTATCATCAAATTAAATTGATGGTGGTCGCACCAACGAGTACGTTAGATCTGACCTTAAATTCAGGTGTAGAAATTCCTATTGAGACTCGAGAAGGTTCTGAAATATTAGCCTGGCGAGGGGAGTGGTTGGCGCCGGAATATGCGCAAGCGTATAATCCAGTATTTGATATGACGCCTGCAGAATTGATTGATGTGATTGTGACGGAGCGGGGTGTCATTGAGAATCCGGCTGCGCAAGGCATCTGTTTTTGATTTGACTAAAGCAACGGAAAACTGATAGGAAAAACTAAATAACAAGGAGGTTATTTAAAGAATAAAAATTCGTTCAATTTAATATTAATGAACATCTAACAATATTTTAATAATGGAATAAGGAAATTCTTTATGTCGACTCCTCGCGCAGATTTTGCAGATCATACTCACGCTTCTTACGCTTCATTTTCAGCGATTCAACCTCAGGAACAGGATCCAGGCTGCTTATCGCGCGTGAAGCGTTTTTTCTCTAGTTTTACCTCAGCACAGCCAAAATTAAATGATTTGCGTAGGTCTGCTGATACGGATGCGCTGCGAGAGATTCATGTTGTCAATCAGCAGCCGTCTACACCAGCGACCGCTCAATCTATCCGACGTTCTGCTTCTAATCAGTTTTCAGAGTTAGACATTCAATCCTTGTATGGAAAATTAGAGGGTGCTGCAAAATCTACCAGCAGTGAATTAGAAATGATTTCTTCTTATGTTTTTGTACCTGAAGCAAAGCAACCTTTGAATGTGAGTGTTGTTAAGGCTGCCCAAAATTTAGCACAAGTCGTTATTAGAAAAGTTTCGTCTGCGAATTTTGCCAATAGCGTTAATCGTTTTTTAAATAGTAATCCGCCCCATTTACCTATTGTGGTTGCGTTGCGATCACAGCAGACAGGGCAAATCACCAAAGCTTGGTCAGCAACGACGGATGATCATGGTTTTATTGCTTCAGATTTAGATTGTTCGGGTTTAGCGCCGGGTCATTATACGCTGGAATTTTTTTCCGAGCGTACAACCGATCAGGTCTCGGCTAAAAAACAAGATGATGCATCGATTATTTTTTACGAAACTTTGGGAGAGTGTGTGGTACAAGTTTTACCGCCAAGCCATCCTCATTTCCAAGTGATCATTCCCGATTTGGATAATACCTGTTGGCATACGGCAGCATTGCCCTTTCATCCAAGTACATTAAGGCCTACTGCTGGTTTTAGGGATTTGAAGACAGATGTGACTTGGTGTTGGGGAATGAAGGAATTACAGCATTTATTCGGTCGCAAACATTCCTTAGAGTCTCCCTGTTATGTTCATGCTGTGACAGGTTCACCCATCGCGTTGCAAAAAAATATTACCGAAGTTTTCTCAGATGCAGATTGTCCCAGGCTTGGGGGTGTAGCTACTAAATTAATTCGACAGCATGGCGTTTCGGGAATGGCGAAAAGTTTTTCCTATAAAACTTTTCAAAT
>JAHFSE010000053.1 GCA_023265895.1 Gammaproteobacteria bacterium | reverse complement strand
TTGACTGAATTTGGTTAATAAATTGACCTGTGCGTTAGCTGTACCAGGAATGCCAAATTCGTAGCGAATTAAATGATTAAGAAAATCAGCTTCTTTGCTAGAGGGTGCAGTGGATCGTGCATATAAGTTTTCATCAAAAATAATTGATTCTAAAAAAGGAATGGCATTGGTTAACTCACGGAAAGTTTTATTGTAATAAATGGCAATTAATAAGGCTTGGGAATGCAAAGCACTTGCGGTTTGCAAGGCATCAAAAAATGGGCTGTTTTGCGCGCCGTGATTAATGGTTGAGGTATGAATGCCTGGAATTTGCGCTGCACTTAAGGGAAACACGGAAGATAAAAATTCACCGGCAGCAGAAATATTAGTAATGTTGGTGGCACGATAGGCAATAACCGGTGTTTTTAAAGCCAATTGTGCAGATTGCCAATCCGTAGTTTGCGCTAAATCAGAAGTGCTGAGTGCAACGGCTTGTAGCGCAGCATCGATGGTATAGCCTTTTTGTTTTAAGTATTTAAATACGTCAGTTGCCGTATTGGAATTAGCAGACAGTTGAAAAGGCGCTACGTCAAAAGTACTGGCGGTTAAATTAAAAAACATCGACATTAACGCCGCTAAACCACCACCCAGTGAATGACCGGTAAAAGTAATTTTAGAGCTAGAATTGGCTTTTTTTACATCCATATAATATTGCGCAGCCTGCAATAATTGCGAGTGCGTAATGCCTGCACCCAGCGCGCCATCCGCAAGAATATCGCCTTTAAAATCGCTGGCATAAGTGCCGGCGTAGGAAATAACAATGTCGGTGCCTTTGATAAAAGAGCGCGCCTCAAATCCATCTGTTCCTACTTTCCAATCAAGACCACTCTTTACTGGTTGCCAACCAGCAGGATAGGGAATTCGATTGATGTCATCACGCGTGCTTCTGTAAGAGGCTCCTGCTATTAATGCATATTCGATAGTTGAAATAGTCATAATATTTTCTCCATTGATTTAAAAAATTATTCTGCTTTTGGCGTAATTAAAACACCTGCATCGTTGTAGTAAGGAACATTAATTTCTGATTCGCGGCCTTGTTTAATTAAAATATCAGGTGAACAATCTTTCGCAATAGGATGAATCTTTTTGCGGGAGAGGGTGGAGAATTCTTCTAGCCGCCATTTTGGTATGTCATGAATTAGATATTTTTGCATTTCAGCAATAGTGACTAAACCATCTCTTGAAGCTCTATTATCAGAGCTTGCTGCATAAAGTGTATTAGGTTTAGTAAATCGAGTAGGCAACTGAGCTAAAGCGATTTGCTGCCATTGATGATTTGTATAACGAAAAATAATATGTGGTGGATTGGGGCAATTCCAGGTGTTGTAATCAGCAACCGAGCCTACTGCAAAAAGAATGTAAGGAATTTTTTGATCGAAATCGATCATGCGTGGCATAAGTCCTTTAGGTATTTTCCAAGTTATTTTTTCTTGGGTGTCTGGGTTAGTAAAACTTAAGGTTTGTTCATATTCAAGAATCACATTTTCAGGAAAAACATGTCCGGTTTGTTTGGAGATTCGATTAACCTCAATGACTCTGCCGTCTTGTAACTGAACTTCTTGCTTCCACCGAATGGTTTTTTCACCGGAACCGCAGGCAGTGAGAGAGAAAAATAATAAAAAAATTAGGGTAATACGGAATTTCATTAGGCAGCTTCCTGGGTTGATAAATGGAGGTTAATGTTAAAAGAATCATCGTTAATACTGAGTTTTTTATTCGGCGGATTACGCGAATCGCTAATCCGTATATGGCCCCCGCCCGCGGGGAATGACACAATTCTATTTTGCTTGATACAACAGCGCCTTTTGAAAGAGGGCAGATTTTTATCTGGCGTGTTTTTTAAACTAAACATCAGCGCGTCATCCTTGAGCGAAGTGGAGTTATTTCCATGACTGAATTAACAATGGCGGCGATTATCTGAAACGAATTCCCTATTCGCTCCCATTCCAATGTATTGCGATGGTACTTTTAGTTAACTGAACGCGCAATAGCAGTGAGCCACTTTTCTAGCAAGTTATTCTTTTATGCATAAAATAACTATTTTTGTAGGATATATCGCACATGAGCTCAGGCTATTAACTGCCAAAACATATCAATAACAATTCAAGATGCGATAGGAGGTACTCGATGAAGCAAAGCTTCTTACATCAACTCCACACAACACCTTGCACAGCAGTAAATTTTTACGGTACATTCCTCGCCCATTATTTAACGCAAATGATGACCATATTTTTTGATGATTTACTCAAGAAAAACGAAGGGAAATAACCATGACTGATCCACGCAATTTTTACTCAGGCCATCCAGGTTTTAGACCACCCGCCTACAATGGTAGTTATGCGCCAACACACGCTTATTTTCCGCCAGGTCATCCCGCTCAGGTATCACCATTTTTTTATGGCGCACAAGCTCATTCTCATCCACCAATGCCTTATGGTATGCCTTATTCTCCTTATCCAATGACGATACCACCTTACGGTTATTATGGATCTAGCCCTTATTTAACGAATATTTACCCAGCTCAAGCACCACAACCCATCATTGCTCAGCAAGCTATCCCAACAGCATACCATCCAGAGCAAGTAGGTCATTATGTTGATGAGGCATTAGAGCTAACATGTGAATTTAGAGGACGCATTTTATCAGATACATCAGCAATAACCGGCAATGGTCAGTTATGTTATAAAAAAGGCGGAGCCATCGTTGCTCACTATTGGGGTAATATAAAAAACGGCATTCCCATACCAGACAAAACCAGTTCAATACGTGTCTCTGCCGGACATACCCTGCAATCACTCGGCTTAAATCAATATTTCCCAACAGCACCCGTTGCAGCTGAAATAGCACCGATCTCCGCTACTAACATCACTGTGGCTGAAACAAATACGCCAATCATGCCATCAGAAACAGTCAAAGAAATTTTAGTATCTGAAGCATCATCACCGACACAGACATCTGAAACAGCAGAATGCTCAGAATTGGTTATTGAAAAGAATGAACAACCCATACAACCAGCAGAAGAAATACTCGATGCGCATCAAACTGAATTACAACCTTCCCCTCAGTCTCCAGAACCAGAAATATTAAGTTCAGCAGAAAACACTGAGGCAATTTTAACTAAATTAACCATTGCAGAAACTGCTCAAGAAGAAGTTATTGAAGAAAACTCCGCTCACGTACCAGAACAAGAACTTAGTTCTACCGATCAAATCACAACAAGCAAAGTGCCTGAACCCTTGATTGAAATACCACAGGAGGCTTCTACAACAATAACAACTACCTCAGTTGAAACACTCAGCACTGCTCCCATCGTTAAAAAGAAAAAATTACCCAAAGTAAAATTAGACACAGATGAAATACCTAGCCCAGCAACAACGGCATCTGCTGCACCTCTATCTCAACTAGATAGCAGGAGAGAAACGATTTTAAGTCAGATAAAATGTTTACCTAATGCACGCTGGGAGGCCGCAGATACATCCACCAATATTCAATCTAGAAAGTGGACACCTTCACACTTAGATACGGATATATCATCACAGAAAATTGATGGATTGTTCAAATCCTTAGCAGAATATCGATGCGAGCAATACCATGCCTTTGGTGTTATGTCAGCCGCCAGCGCAGACAATGACAGCGGGCGCCAGTCGATTCCAGATGGTCCATGTTTCGTGCAATTTGATCAGGGTCATTTTGCCATAGGTTGTTTTTCTCTCGACATAGAAACGCAAAGATTAGTGCTTCAACAAGGCTGTATTATTCAACATAATCGCCAATGTATGATTCATGTTGAGGATGTCCCATGCTTTTGTGATGATTTAACCGCTGCAGGACAACCAGGCCATACCACACTGCAATTAGATGTTCGCCATCAACCAAGAAAGAAAGAATTCCAACGACAAACAGAACATCTCATTACAAGCTATCAAACTCTATTTGGTTTATTGGCAAAGGACTACAGCAGTAGCAGTAAATCCAAGAGATCTTTCTTCGATCATGCGCGATGGAACAGAATACTCACAAAAAATACCGAATTAGCGCAATGCGTGAAAATATTACTGAATGACCCCACACAATGGCCCGTTCGTTATCATGGATTTATTTCTAACAACGCCATGACTGCCGACGCAATACTGTGGGCAGATTTTCCGCAACAGGGTGATATTCCTGCCAATATGACCAATATACTGACACAGGAAAACTATCGTTATGAGGGGACTTTTCGTGAAGGTATTGCCGTTAAAGGTACAGTGTATGAAACCCTACCTGCAGCAGATGCTATCCGAAGAACTGTTGTTTTTAACGGTACATTTAACCCCAAGGGCCAATTAATCGCTGCAGAAGCCATTTTGGTGCAAGAAGAAACACTAGAAAGTTTGAAAGCAAAAATTCCACCCATGCGTTTTATGATCGGTTCAGATGGTCAACAGTTAGCAAGGCTACCAATACGACCACCCGATGCTTGATGGAATGAAGCAGTGCACCATGCGTTCCCTTTACCGAGCGCATGGTTTAGTATCCTAGCGCTTTTTAAATGATACCAAGCATAAGGAACTTCAGCGCATGACTGCTTTTTATCCTTCATTAAATTTTGATTTAGGCGAAACGCTAGAGTCGCTCAAAGACACTGTCTACCAATTTGCTCAACGAGAAATTGCGCCGCTGGCAGCACAAATTGATCGAGATAATGCATTTCCTAATCATCTATGGCGCAAATTGGGTGATTTAGGTTTATTAGGCATTACCGTCAGTGAAGAATATGGTGGCGTTAATTTAGGCTATCTTGCTCACGTCTTAATTGCTGAAGAAATCAGCCGTGCTTCTGCTTCCGTGGGGTTGAGTTATGGGGCCCATTCGAACTTGTGCATTAACCAAATTTATCGCAATGGCAACGATGCACAAAAACAAAAATATTTGCCCAAACTCATTAGCGGTGAGCACATCGGTGCTTTAGCCATGAGTGAACCTGAAGCCGGTTCCGATGTTGTCAGCATGAAATTGCGCGCAACGGATCAGGGCGATCACTATGTCTTAAATGGCACTAAAATGTGGATCACCAATGGCCCTGATGCGCAGACCTATGTGATTTATGCCAAAACAGAAACCGATCAAGGCCCTCGAGGCATTACGGCATTTATTGTTGAACGGGATTTCCCTGGATTCTCTCGTGGCCCTAAACTCGATAAGCTGGGCATGCGTGGCTCTAATACCTGCGAACTTATTTTTGAAAATTGCTCCGTGCCAAAAGACAATATTTTAGGTGGCGTGAATCAGGGCGTAAAAGTATTAATGAGCGGCTTAGATTATGAGCGCATTGTATTATCCGGTGGACCCGTTGGATTAATGCAAGCTTGTTTAGATCAAGTGATTCCCTACGTTCATCAACGCAAACAATTTGGTCAACCCATTGGTGAATTTCAACTG
Organism: Gammaproteobacteria bacterium; assembly: GCA_023265895.1. Classification (GTDB taxonomy): domain Bacteria; phylum Pseudomonadota; class Gammaproteobacteria; order Pseudomonadales; family JAHFSE01; genus JAHFSE01. The sequence continues at coordinate 8,954 of JAHFSE010000053.1, read as the reverse complement.
ATTCAGGGCAAGCTGGCTGACATGTATACCTTCACGCAAGCTTCTCGCGCTTATTTATATAGTGTGGCCCGTGCTGCAGATCGCGGTGAAGCCACCCGTAAAGATGCCGCAGCTGTTATTTTATTTACCGCAGAACGCGCCACACAAATGGCGCTCGATAGCATTCAGTTGTTAGGTGGCAACGGTTATATTAATGACTTTCCTACCGGCCGATTATTGCGCGATGCCAAACTCTATGAAATCGGCGCCGGCACTTCGGAAATTCGACGCATGTTAATTGGTCGAGAACTTTATAGAGAGACTTGTTAAATCTTTTTGCCTCCCCCTTTGAAAAAGGGGGACTGAGGGGGATTTTTTACGCCATTTACGCACCTAAATAAATCCCCCCTACCCCCCTTTACTAAAGGGGGGTAACTATTTGTTATACAAAATTTAGGTACTCATATTCCTTATGACCACACTCACCAGCAAAATTAATCCTCGTAGCGAAAATTTTCTAATGAACCAACAACATAACATGACGTTGGTAGAAGACCTCAATCAATTAGTTCAATCCTTAAAACAAGGCGGCGGTGAAGTCGCGCAAACGCGCCATTTAGCCCGCAATAAATTACTGCCGCGCGACCGCGTACAGCGCTTGTTAGATCCTGGCTCACCCTTTCTGGAAATTGGTCAACTGGCGGCCCATGAAGTCTATGATGAAACCCTACCCTCTGCCGGTATGATCGTAGGTATCGGTCGAGTCAGCGGGCAGGAATGTATGATTGTCGCCAACGATGCGACGGTTAAAGGCGGTACTTATTATCCACTCACGGTCAAAAAACATTTACGCGCACAAACCATTGCGGCAGAAAATCAATTACCCTGCATTTATTTGGTGGATTCCGGCGGCGCTAATTTACCCCATCAAAAAGAAGTGTTTCCTGATCAATATCATTTCGGTCGAATTTTTTTTAATCAAGCCCATTTATCTGCCCGGAATATTCCGCAAATTGCAGTGGTCATGGGTTCTTGCACGGCCGGCGGCGCTTATGTCCCTGCAATGTGCGATGAAAGTATTATTGTGAAACAGCAAGGCACTATTTTTCTGGGCGGCCCGCCCTTAGTCAAAGCAGCAACCGGAGAAAGTGTCAGCGCTGAAGAACTCGGTGGTGCCGATGTTCATTGTCGGATATCCGGTGTAGCCGATCATTATGCCTTGAACGATGCACATGCATTACAATTAGCTCGCCAAGCTGTAAGTCGATTGAATCGTGTGAAAAAACCTAACATCGACTTGCAACCGCCGCGGCCACCCCTTTACGATCCCAAAGAACTGTATGGTATTTTGCCAACTGATTTAAAAACTTCGATCGACGTGAAAGAAATTATTGCTCGCTTAGTCGATGGCTCTGAATTCGATGAATTTAAAGCGTTGTTTGGTACAACCTTAGTCTGCGGTTTTGCGCGAATTATGGGATATCCTATCGGTATCGTAGCAAATAACGGTATTTTGTTTGCTGAATCGGCAGAAAAAGGCGCGCACTTTGTTCAACTATGCGCCCAAAGAAAAATCCCGTTAGTTTTTTTACAAAATATTGTCGGCTTTATGGTTGGCAAAAAATATGAACATGGCGGCATTGCCCGTCACGGCGCCAAAATGGTCACCGCAGTCGCTACCGCTAACGTCCCTAAAATTACCCTGGTCATTGGCGGTAGCTTTGGCGCTGGAAATTATGCCATGTGCGGTCGCGCCTATGACCCACGTTTTTTATTCATGTGGCCCAACGCACGTATTTCTGTTATGGGAGGCGAACAAGCAGCGGCGGTATTAACACAAATTCAAAATGATAAATTTGAACAGCAGAAAAAAGTTTGGAGTGATGCCGAACAACAAGCCTTTAAAAGGCCCATTATTGATGCCTATGAACGTCAAGGTCATCCCTATTTCGCCAGCGCGCGGTTATGGGACGACGGCATTATTGATCCCGCTGAATCACGTCGCGTATTAGGTTTGAGTTTATCTGCCTGTTTAAATGCACCAATTGAAGAAACACGTTTCGGCGTATTTCGTATGTGAACTCCCCCTACCCTCTCTTTACAAAAGAGGGGGTTACTTAAAGGATTCTTATGAATATTGCTATTCAACCCATTCGTAAAGTATTAATCGCTAATCGCGGTGAAATTGCTTGCCGTATTATTCGTACCGCTAAAAATCTTGGCATCCGTACCGTCGCTATTTTTTCGTCTGCCGATGAAAACGCACAACATGTACAGCAAGCCGATGAAGCAATTTTTATTGGCCCAGCACCCAGCGATAAAAGTTATTTGGTCATTGATCATATTGTGCAAACCGCATTAAAAGCCGGCGCTGATGCAATTCATCCCGGCTATGGTTTTCTCGCCGAAAATGCAAATTTTGCCGAAGCCTGTGAAAATGCCGGTTTAATTTTTATTGGCCCCTCATCGACGGCTATCACCGCTATGGGCAATAAATCCATGGCAAAAAAATTAATGGAATCCGTTGATGTACCTTTATTACCTGGTTATCACGGTGAAGGTCAAAGTGATCAAGAACTCTGGACAGCTGCGCAAGTCATTGGCTTTCCCGTATTATTAAAAGCGGCTTCGGGCGGCGGCGGCAAAGGCATGAAAATGGTGGAGCGTACGGAAGATTTTACCGCACAGTTGGCTTTAGCACGTCAAGAAGCCTTAAGTAGTTTTAAAGATGACACCTTACTCATCGAAAAATATTTAGTTGCCCCTCGACACGTGGAAGTGCAAATTTTTGCTGACCGTTATGGTCAATGCATTCACTTATTTGATCGCGATTGCTCCAGTCAACGCCGACATCAAAAAGTATTAGAAGAAGCACCAGCACCCGGCTTAAGTGCAGCCCTACAAGCACGCATGCAAAAAGCGGCTATTGCTGCGGCTCAAGCGGTCGATTATGTCGGCGCGGGTACTATCGAATTTTTAGTTTCTGCCGATGAACAATTTTATTTCATGGAAATGAATACACGTTTACAAGTAGAACATCCTGTGACTGAAATGATTACAGGGCAAGATTTAGTAGCCTGGCAATTTCAAGTCGCAGCAGGTCACCCACTGCCACTACAACAACATCAAGTAAAACTAACAGGTCACGCCATTGAGGCGCGCCTTTGCGCTGAAAATCCCTGGCAAGATTTTTTACCCGCTATCGGTACTTTGCATGCGGTCAATTTTCCTCAAGGTGAGGGGTTACGTGCAGATACGGGTGTGGTTACCGGTGATGCAGTAACCGTTTATTATGACCCCATGCTAGCAAAATTAATTGCTTGGGCACCTGATCGTCAACAGGCGATACAAAAATTAGCAGCAGCGCTTAAACAAACTCATTTAGTCGGCGTAAAAACCAATATTCCTATTTTAATTCGCGCACTGGAATATCCTGATTTTGTCGTAGGGAAAATGCATACTCAGTGGCTGGGTGAAACTTTACCTGAATTATTAGCCCCTATGAATAATGCACCTTCATTAGAAGAATGCATTTCAGTTGCCGCTTTATTTAAAGTTTTAATGCCACAAAATCCATCCGATTCATTGGACTGTTATTCCCCTTGGTCACAATTAGATGGCTGGCAATTAAATTTACCTGCAACCATTCATTTAGATCTTACGCTCAATCAACACCATTATCCTGTCAGCATTCATCCTGAAAATAAAGGTTATTTGCTCTGCTACCAAGATCACAGTTATCGCTGTAAAGCAAAATTATTTCAAGCTAGTGAAAATCTACATACCCTGCAATTAGAACATAACGGCTTACAACGCCATTGGACCTTAATAGAACATCACCAACAATTAGATATTTTATTAGATGGCTTTCATACTCAAGTGAGTTTTGCTCACTGTCATGGCTTGGAAGCACAAGGCGATGTAGCAGACGCTAGCCTCTCTGCGCCCATGCCAGCAACCTTAGTCAAACAATTCGTCGCATCAGGTGATAGGGTCATTAAAGGTCAAATTTTATTGACCTTAGAAGCGATGAAAATGCAGCATAATATTTTAGCGCCCTATGAGGGTGAAATTGAAAATTGCTTTTTTGCGGTGGGTGATACGGTAGAAGAAGGCGCCTTATTAGTGGAGATAATTGCTGTTGCCTGAATTTAACTCCCCCTACCCCTTCTTTCAAAAAGAGGGGGAAACTCATTTTATTACCCTCTACAAGAGTTTAAAAACCAAATGATGCCATATCCCAAAAAAGTTAAAATCGTTGAAGTAGGTCCGCGTGATGGTTTGCAAAATGAAAAAATATTTATTAGCACAGCGGATAAAATGGCCTTAATTAATAAACTCAGTGATGCGGGTCTCAGTCATATTGAATGCAGTAGTTTTGTTTCACCTAAGCAAATTCCTGCCCTTGCAGATGCCTCGGAAGTTTTTCGTGGAATTCAACGCAAACCCAATGTGAGCTATTCCGCCTTGGTGCCCAATCTTAAGGGTTTTGAAATTGCTTTAGAAAACGATATAAAAGAAATTGCTATTTTTACCGCTGCTTCTGAAAGTTTTAATCAACAGAATATTCATTGCTCAATTGCTGAAAGTATTGAGCGATTTATTCCAGTCATTCAACGAGCGCAAACACAGCATATTAAAATTCGTGGTTATGTTTCTTGTGTATTAGGCTGCCCCTACGAAGGAGCAATAAATCCTCATCAAGTCACTGAAGTTGCACAGCGTCTCTATGACTTAGGTTGTTATGAAATTTCCTTAGGCGATACCATTGGTGTTGGCACTCCATTAAAAGCACAACAATTGATAGAAATCGTGAGTCGTGTAATGCCTGTGACCGCATTAGCCGCGCACTTTCATGATACCTATGGCCAAGCGTTAGCAAATGTATTAGCTGTATTAGAGATGGGTATTCAAACCGTAGATTCTGCGGTTGCTGGCTTGGGTGGTTGCCCCTATGCACTGGGTGCCTCAGGCAATTTAGCAACGGAAGATTTGGTTTATATGCTCAACGGCATGAATATTGAGACTGGCGTCGATTTAAATCAATTGTTAGATGCTGGACGATTTATTTCAAGAATATTGAATAAACCACCCGCATCGAAAGTCAATCTCGCGTTAATAAATAGATCATGAATGATTTAATAACTGAGTAAACTCAGCTTCCGTCAGAATGGTAATTCCCAAAGCTTGGGCTTTGGTTAATTTAGATCCAGCATTTTCTCCTACGACCAAGTAATGGTTTTTTTTAGAGAGACTGTCACTCACTTGTGCGCCCAATGCTTGGAGTTGTTGTTTTGCTTGTTCACGGGTTAATTGCGTTAAACTGCCCGTGAGTACAAATAATTTACCTTGTAATGGTTTTTTACCTACCGTTTTTTCGATCCTTGGCCAGCGAATACCTGCCGCTAGTAATTGCTGGATCATTTGACAGTTTTGTGGCTGCTGAAAAAAAATTAAAATATGCTGCGCGACAATAGGCCCTACATCGGGTATCGCTAACAACTGCTGCTCATCTGCCGCCATTAAGGCTTCCATATTTTCAAAATATTCCGCTAAGTTAAATGCTGTTGCTTCTCCCACTTCGCGAATACCTAAGGCATATAAAAATTTTGGCCATTGGGTTGTTTTTGATTTTTCTAGCGCGATTAATAAATTATTCGCTGATTTCTCAGCCATGCGCTCTAAACCCGTCAATTGATCTAAGGTGAGTTGATATAAATCAGATATTTGCTTCACCAAACCTTGAGCAATGAATTGCTCAATGAGCTTGTCACCTAATCCATCGATATTCATCGCTTTTCGGCTGGCAAAATGTTTCAAGGTTTCTTTCAGTTGCGCAGGACAAGCCAAACCAGCACTGCAACGTATTGCTGCTTCTGTTTCTGAGCGCTCTAATCTCCCATGACATTCAGGACACTGTTGAGGAAAAACAATGGGCTGACGTGTTTCACCACGACGAAAGAGTCGTTCAATTTTAGGAATCACATCTCCTGCACGATAAATGACAACTTGGTCACCCACAGCAATACCTAAACGGGTGATTTCATCTTCATTATGCAAAGTCGCATTGCTGACAGTTACACCGCCTATTTTAACCGGTGTTAATCGCGCTACGGGAGTAATCACACCGGTGCGCCCCACTTGAAATTCCACCCTTTCTAATTGGGTAATACCTTCTTGTGCCGGAAATTTATAAGCAATAGCCCAACGAGGTGCGCGCGCAATAAATCCCAGTGTCTGTTGCTGGACAAAACGATCTACCTTACAAACAACACCGTCCATTTCATAGGGAAAATCAGCGCGGGTTTCACAGAGTTTTTGATAATACTGCTGACATTCAATAACACCTACACACAACTGACTGATGGGATTAACCCGTAACCCCCAATTTTTTAACAGCGCCATAGTCTCTGAATGAGTCTGCGCTAAGGGTGCGCCCTCTACAAAACCCAATGCATAACAAATCATTTCTAATGGACGCGCTGCCGTTATTTTTGGATCTAATTGACGCAGACTACCGGCCGCTGCATTTCGTGCATTGGCAAATACTTTATCTCCGCCCTCTAGTGCTTTTTGATTGAGGGCGGCAAACCCAGCTTTACTGATAAAAACTTCACCGCGCACTTCTAACCAAGCAGGATAATCGTCACCCCGCAAAACCAAAGGCAAGCTATGAATAGTTCTCATATTTTGAGTGATATCTTCACCCACTTGACCATCACCCCGAGTTGCGGCGCACACTAATTGCCCTGCTTCATAAATTAAACTGACCGCAATGCCATCTAATTTGGGCTCACAAACATAATGAATGGGTATTTCATGAGCTAACAATAAACGTTCATGGACGCGTCGATCAAAATCTTGCAAGCCTTGTTCATTGAAAATATTATCCAATGACAACATGGGTAATCGATGCGTGATCTGCTGAAATTCAGCAAGGGGTTGCGCCCCCACGCGCTGGGAAGGCGAATCCGCCGTAATCATATTGGGATATTGTTTTTCTAAACTCAACAACTGCTGAAACAGCGCATCATAATCTGCATCAGAAAGAATGGGATCATCTAAAACATAGTAACGATAACTATGTTCACGTAGATGTTGGCGCAACTGATTAAGCTGTTGCATAGCAACAGCCTGCTTACTCACCAGTCAAAGAAAAACGAGCGGGTTGACTGCGACGATCAAAATTTAAAGCACGCTGACGATATTGCTCTAAAATTTGACTGGTCAAAATACGCCGACGGCCATCTTGTAATTCACCACCCAGCAAGCGCGCTATTTTTCTTGCGGTATCTACCAGCAATTCAAAAGCCAATACGCTCTTTTTAGGACCAGGTAAAGTTAAAAATAAACAAACTCCACGAGTAGAAGTTTCTGACATGGTTTCTAAATCAAAGGTACCTGGCTCTAACACATTAGCCATGCTGAACAGCTGACCCTTTTTTCCTAAACCACTTTGTTCATAACGATGAAAAATGCCCATTTCACCATATTTTAAACCCACCTGTTTGGCGACCCTTAATAATAAATCACCGGGAAATACGCTGTCCTTTTTTGCCATAACAGTAATTACAATGACTTCTTCAGCAGAAGAAACATCCAGCTCATCCTCTTGATTGTCTTCCAACTCCACACATACTTCTTGGCCTAAAGTAGAAACTTCTGCAGGATAAATGGTGCGTACATTACTTGAATAGGCGACTGTATTGGACTCCATAATAACATCTCGCTCCTGCTCAGATTTCTCGCTTGGATCGTGATAAGCCACAGAAACAGAAGACTCCACCACTGTATCCAATTGAACTCTGCGCGCACCGCCCGTTGGCAATTCATTGGGATACATAGGCAGCGCCTCTTCTAACAAACTTGGCTCAGTCACAGGTGGCCGTTTTAAATTCTGACGAGACTTACGCATACGACGCAAACCATCCACTATGATCAGCGCGATAATCAATAATCCCACTAAAAATAACGACTCTCTCAATCCAAATTGTATATCCATTTTTCACTCCTTCGTGGCGCCTTAAAAAAGATCGCAGCAGAAACTATAAACCGGCGAATTCTACTCGGGTAGAACCCAATAAGCACTAGATTTTATTGATTAAAATAAAGTGCTGTAATAATGAATTTTCTCAGAAATTAGGCCTCTGCTAATGCAGCAGCAGCCTCAACATCCACTGCAACCAATCGTGATACACCCGCTTCATGCATGGTAACCCCCATCAAGTGATGCGCCATTTCCATCGCAATTTTATTGTGGGTGATATAAATAAATTGCACTTTCTTCGACATTTCTTCAACCAAACGACAGAAGCGACCCACATTCGCATCATCTAACGGTGCATCTACCTCATCCAATAAACAAAAAGGGGCTGGGTTCAATTGGAAAATAGAAAACACCAACGAAATGGCTGTTAACGCTTTTTCACCACCGGATAATAAATGAATGGTGCTGTTACGCTTCCCGGGCGGTTGCGCCATAATAGTTACGCCGGTATCTAATATATCTTCTCCTGTCAGCTCTAAATAAGCACGCCCACCCCCAAATATTTTTGGAAACAAAGTTTGCATGCCTATGTTCACTTGATCGAAGGTTTCTTTAAAACGCTGGCGGGTTTCTCGATCAATTTTCCGAATGGCTGTCTCTAAGGTTTCTAAAGCTTCCACTAAATCAGCATTCTGAGTATCTAAATATACTTTTCGCTCTTGCTGAGTATTATATTCTTCAATGGCGACTAAATTGACTGGACCTAAGCGCTCAATCCGCGCAGTAATACGCGCCAACGCTTGTTCCCAAGTCGACTCATCTTCTTGCTCCGTTAATTCAGCTAACAAAGTCGTTAACTCGACTTCCATTTCTAATAATTGCTCTTGCAACGTCGCACGTCGTACGGTCATGGTTTGATTGTCTAAACGCACCTGCTCCAATTGCACTCGAGCGGTCTGCACCGCTGCATCAGCGCGATGACGGCGAC
>JAHFSE010000170.1 GCA_023265895.1 Gammaproteobacteria bacterium | reverse complement strand
CCAATTTTTCGTTATCTACTTTATGACTGGGTTTTCCATCTCGATAAATCAAATTATTCGGCGTACCCCCCGCAAGACCAATATGCGCCTCACGCGCCTCACCCGGACCATTAACCACACAACCAATCACAGCTACATCAATGCTGGTTTTTATATCTTCCAATCGCGCCTCTAAAGCATTCATCGCTTTAATTACGTCAAAGTTTTGCCGAGAGCAGCTGGGACAAGCAATAAAATTAATGCCTTTTTTACGTAAACGCAGACTTTTTAAAATATCGAATCCCGCACGAATTTCTTCCACTGGATCGGCTGCTAATGAAATGCGTAACGTATCGCCAATACCTTCGTACAGCAGCATGCCTAACGCAATTGCAGACTTCACAGTACCCGCGCGCAATACGCCTGCCTCGGTCACACCTAAATGCAAAGGCTGATCAATTTGACGAGAAATTTCTCGATAGGCATCCACTGTCATAAAAACATTAGAGGCCTTAAGGCTTAATTTATAATTAAAAAAATTCATTCGGTCGAGAATATCAATATGGCGAAAAGCAGACTCCACCATAGCAGCAGCGTTGGGCTCGCCATATTTTTGTTGTAGATCTTTCTCTAAGGAGCCAGCATTCACACCAACACGAATCGGTACATTCTTATCAATGGCGGCATCCACTACGGCACGAATACGATCCTCTCTGCCAATATTGCCGGGATTAATGCGCAAGCAATCCACACCCGTGTCTAAAACTTTCAGCGCAATACGATAATCAAAATGAATATCTGCCACCAAAGGCAGCGATACAGCTTGTCGAATTTTACCAAAAGCCTCCGCCGCTTCCATACTGGGCACGGAAACACGAACAATATCAGCACCCGCCGCTTCTAACACCTGAATTTGAGCAACCGTAGCCGCAATATCACAGGTTTCAGTATTGGTCATACTTTGCACGGCAATGGGGGCATCCCCACCGACAGGCACCTTACCCACCCAAATTTTTTTAGTCAGCCGACGCTTGATAGGATTTTCAGCAAACATGAGCAAAGGCTCCAGAAAAACACAGAATTAAAGAAGAAAAATTGTGCTGAATAAGCAACTGTCTCGCCACAAAGGCCGCGATTGTACCAGTAACTCTAAGAAGGGAAAACAGAAAAACCGCTAGACTGATTCATCCTATTTAAGCAGTTTTACTACGATTTAAAGACTTCATGAGCTGAATTTCACCACGAGATAAACCAAAACTTTTCATCATTTCCTCATGATCAAATCCTTTTTTTATCAAGTTTGATACTTGATGATAATCTTTAGATTTTCCATCATGAATCGCTTGATAGCGAGTCTCCAAAGAATTCATCACACCTTTTAACTCATGCAGACAATGAGCAGATGCTAAGCCTTCTTGGTTCACGCTCGCTAAAGCTTGCTCATGATGAATCAATAATTCTGTTTGATGCTTAAGCAGTGCTTTTATTAATACCATCTCTTGCTGCACGCTCTGCCAGAAGCGAAAAGCCAAACACCCCAGCAAACTCAAACAAAAAACAGCCGCGAGTATCATTAAATGTTCCAACATAACTCCATCTCACTTAAAAATTAAAAACCCTTTTGATTTGATGCCGTACTATTTTGTAGAGTTTGATTCAATAATGGCCGACGTATATTGATTAATGAATCCATTTTCCCAGCTTGATAAATATAGCGAGATACCAACAATACCACCCGTCGGTTTTTGCCGCGTCCCTGTTCAGTTGTATTGGTCTCCAAAGGTTGATATTCCGCATATCCCAGCGCTACCATACGTTTTGGATTGACGCCTTCTCGCGCTAACAGTCGCACGACACTAGATGAACGTGCCGATGAAAGCTCCCAATTAGAAGGAAATAACGACGTGGCTATGGGCGTAGAATCCGTAAAACCTTCATCGTAAATTAAGACATCAGGACGTTGCAAAAAAATCTTTGCTAACTTAGCCACAATCAGCTCAGCATCATCATTTAACTGCGCTTTACCACTTGCAAATAAAATACTGCTATTCACCGAAACTTCCACAAAAGAAGGATCTGTTTTTACGGTAATTAATCCACGCTTAATCAAATCATCAAAAGTAAAATCAATTCTTTTCGCCATGGCTTCAAAGGAAACAAATTCCCAGTGATCACCCGACTGAGACTGAATCTTATCTTTTTTTGACGGAAATTTAACATCCTTTGACATACGGACAATTGAAATATTTTTTGAATTAAACAACTTTTCCAACGAATTTTGAACTTCTTTGTATTTATCTTTATCAATAGCACTAACAGAATATAGCACTACAAAAACGGCCAGCAATAAGGTTACGATATCTGCGTAAGAGATAAACCATCTCTCATGAGAAACTAAAGAAAGGTAATTATGCTTTTTTCTCTTGATCATAGTTATTTAAAAATCGATGTTAAGAAATTATTTCATCCATTAAATCCGGATCTATTTTTTGCTTCTGTTTAAAAAATTTCTTATCTGTATAACAATCTAATCGCATTTTAATATGGGAAGGATGTTCACCATCAGCAATTGCAATTAAACCCTCCAAAAATAATTCACGTTCACTGACTAATTGAAAAATAATAGATTTCAACTTAGATGCGATTGGCAAAAAAAACAAATTTGCCAAACCAACCCCATAAATAGTTGCGACAAAAGCCGTTGCGATTCCTGGACCAATTTTGCTGGGATCTTCTAAATTAGTCATCACATGAATTAATCCCATAACAGCACCAATAATTCCAATGGTTGGTGCATATCCACCCATGCTTTCCACAACGTGAACAGCCTGTAGGTGCCTATTTTCAGTAAGATCATTATCGGTTTCTAATAATGCTCTTAATGAATTTGCCTGACTCCCATCAACCAAAAACTGCAAGCCTTTCTTATAAAAAATATCCGTCTCTTCTGTCACCATATTCTCTAATGAAAGCAAACCTTCCTTACGAGCCATTTTGCTCCAACTCAATATTTTCTCTACACATTCTTCATTATTAAATTTAGGGGGAACAACAATCCATCTAACAATAGATGGAATTGTTTTCATCACATTCCAAGGTGTTTGCAAACAAGCCGCTCCAATAGTGCCACCTAGCACAATGAACAAAGCGGAAGCGTTATATAATGCCGTTAATTTACCACCAGAAAGATAATTACCACCTAAAACAGATAACACACCAATCAAGATGCCAATTACTGTTAAAATATCCAAGGGAATATAAAACTTCCTCATAAAAACCATTCCTGCATTCTTGATCTTAATCGGCTGGCAGCTTGACTATGAAGTTGACTCACTCTAGATTCGCTGACTCCTAATATTTCACCAATTTCTTTTAAATTTAACTCTTCATCGTAATATAAAGCTAAAATCCATTGCTCTCTTTCTGGTAATTGCTTAATAGATTCAGCTAATGCTTCTGTTAAAGTATCACTCTGAAGATGCTGTAATGGATCCTGCCCTTGAGCATCCATTAATTTTAATTCAGAAGAAAATGAATCTTCATTATCTAACTGATCGCTTAAACTAAATAACTTAGTTGCCATACTATCTTTTAACATAGAATAATAACTTTCTTGCGATATACCCAAGTGTTGAGCTACTTCAATATCCTTTGCATCTCTTCCGGTTTTATGTTCAACC
>JAHFSE010000052.1 GCA_023265895.1 Gammaproteobacteria bacterium | reverse complement strand
GTACGCGAGTGATTGCACAAGCAATCGCTCAGAGCGCAGCATTTTCAATTGCCGGTGGGGGTGATACCTTAGCGGCCATTGATCAGTTTCACGTAGCGCAACAGATTTCTTATATTTCAACCGGTGGTGGTGCGTTTCTAGAATTTTTAGAAGGTAAAATATTACCTGCGGTGGCAGCGCTGGAAAGTAGGGAATAATTTTTTTCTTTGGTTCCCCCCTTTGAAAAAGGGGGGTTAGGGGGGATTTGTATTTTGAGGCGAAAAAATATTTTTGATAAATTCCCCTCAGTCCCCCTTTTTCAAAGGGGGAAGTTTTAATGAATTACTTTTTTAGGAGACTTTTAAATGGCATTGATTAGTTTACGACAATTACTCGATCACGCAGCAGAATATCAATACGGTGTGCCCGCATTTAACGTCAATAATTTAGAGCAAATGCGCGCAATTATGGAAGCTGCAGCGAAAACTTGCAGTCCAGTGATTGTGCAAGCATCCGCTGGTGCAAGAAAATATGCTGGCGCGCCTTTTTTACGTCATTTAATTTTAGCTGCCATTGAAGAGTGGCCGGACGTGCCTGTGGTGATGCATCAAGATCACGGTGTTTCACCGGCGGTTTGTCAGCGTTCTATTCAGTTGGGTTTTTCTTCGGTCATGATGGATGGCTCCTTAGGTGAAGATGGAAAAACACCGATGGATTTTGAATATAATGTGGCGGTGACTCGTAATGTGGTTGCGTTGGCTCATGCTTGTGGTGTTTCAGTGGAAGGTGAATTGGGTTGTTTGGGTTCTTTAGAAACGGGTGTTGCAGGCGAAGAAGATGGTGTGGGTGCAGAGGGTGTCCTCAGCCACGAGCAGTTATTAACTGATCCAGAAGAAGCCGCTGTATTTGTTCAGCAAACCCATGTCGATGCATTAGCCATTGCGATTGGTACCAGTCATGGTGCTTATAAATTTTCTCGTCCACCGACCGGAGATATTTTGGCAATTGATCGTATTAAAGCGATTCATGCGCGCATTCCTGACACGCACTTAGTGATGCACGGCTCTTCTTCCGTACCACAACATTGGTTAGCGATTATTAATCAATATGGCGGTGACATTCCAGAAACCTATGGTGTGCCGCTGGCAGAAATTCAAGAAGGTATTAAGCATGGTGTACGCAAAGTAAATATTGATACGGATTTACGTTTGGCTTCTACCGGCAGTATTCGTCGCTTTTTAGAAAAAAATAAAAGTGAATTTGATCCACGTAAATATTTAAAAGAAACCATTACGGCGATGGCTGAAATCTGCGTCGAGCGTTATGAAGCCTTTGGTACTGCGGGGCAAGCAACAAAAATTAAATCCTTATCATTAGAAGTGATGTCTAATCGTTACGGAAGGGGTGAGCTAGATCCACGAGTTATCTAACCATGATCGAGTTCGACGCTAAGCAGTGTATAAAATTCCCCCTTTGAAAAAGGGGGATTGAGGGGGATTTTCAGAAGTTATTTGCGTTATAAAAATATAAATCCCCCCCCCTTTGTCAAAGGGGGGGATTGGCTCGTAGTAATCTATTTTTTTAAAATGGGAATAAGTTTCTCTCATCGAATTGAGGATATCTAACAATGAATATATTGAGGGCGCAATGAGTGATATGTCATTAGAGCAGCGTGTTCAACGTTGGATTAAGCCAGAAATTCGAGCGCTAAAAGCTTATGCTGTAGCGGATGCCGCAGGTATGATTAAATTAGATGCGATGGAAAATCCTTACGGTTGGCCAGAATCTATTGCGTCCGATTTATCGCAAGTGTTAGCTCATGCTGCATTCAACCGTTATCCAGATCCGCAAGCAAGTGATTTGAAAAAACAATTGCGTCTTCATGTAGGGCTATCTGATCGACATGATATTTTATTAGGTAATGGATCGGATGAACTCATTCAATTGTTGATTTTGGCGCTGCAAGGTCAAGGTCGTTGTGTGTTATCACCAGTGCCTAGTTTTGTGATGTATGATTTAGTCTCACGCATGGCGGGCATGCAGTTTATCGGTGTGCCCTTGTTGCCCTCTTTGCAAGTAGATCTTGATGCAATGATTGCGACGATTCAACAACATCAACCCGCATTAATTTTTTTAGCTCATCCTAACAATCCCACTGGACAAATTTATCTTGAATCAGCACTGATAGAAATCATTCGTGCGGCGGAAGGTTTGGTGGTGATTGATGAAGCCTATGGACCTTTTACCCGTGTGAATGCGTTGCCTTGGTTAGATCAATTTCCCAATGTCCTGGTATTGCGCACCTTTTCAAAAATGGGTTTGGCCGGTTTGCGACTGGGTTATTTGATGGGTTCTCCGGCCTGGTTGCATGAATTGGATAAGGTTCGGCTACCTTATAATATTAATGTGTTAACTCAGATTAGCGTAACTTTTGCGTTGCAGCATCCAGGGGTTTTTCTTGAGCAAACGCAGAATATTTGTGTCCAGCGTGCTCAATTAATTCAGCAGTTACGTCAGATAAGAGCGTTGCATGTATGGGACAGCGAAGCCAATTTTGTCTTGGTTAAGTGTTTGTCGAGCTCAGCAGATGAAGTTTTTCAATGGTTGAAACAGCATAAAATTTTAGTCAAAAATTTACACGGACAACATCCGTTACTAGAAAATTGTTTGAGGTTTTCTGTTGGCGCGGAAACTGAAAATAAAGCGCTATTAACTTCGTTAAGGGATTTTTTTGCTGCGGGAAATAAACCACTGGCTGAATAGAATGCCTGCTTCAAATAATAAACACATAGGTACAGATAACAAGATCTGTGAAAGGGCGTCAGGTGGTGTGAGTAGCATGCCAATAATAAAAAATCCTACAATCATATAAGGGCGTTTTTCTTTTAGCGCAGCGACTGTGGTGAGACCGCTCCAAACGCACAGTACCGTTGCTACCGGAATTTCAAATGCAGCGCCGAAGGCAAAAAATAATTTCAGCGCAATATCCAAATATTTTTGAATGTCTGGTGTCAATTGGACGCCGATGGGTGTCGTGGTCGCGAAGAAAGTCATAATCAGTGGGAAGGTAATAAAGTACGCAAAGGCGACGCCCATATAAAATAAAATGACACTAGAAATTAATAAGGGCAATACCAGCCGTCGTTCTTTTGCATATAAGCCTGGTGCAATAAATTTCCATAATTGATGCAGTATTACGGGTATGGCTAAGAAAATAGCTAAAACAAAGGTAAGCTTAAATGGCGCTAAAAAAGTAGAAGTAATATCTGTCGCGATCATGGTGGTTCCGGGTGGTAATTGATCGCGAATGGGTTTTGCCACAAAGGCATAAAGGGTATTCGAAAAAGTCAGCAGGCTAAAAAAAATAACCATGACCACTGATAAACAAAGGAGTAATCGTTTACGTAATTCAATCAGATGTTCCACCAGCGGCATGGAAGCTTCATCTGTCGTTGGATGATTTTCTGCGGGTGGTAATGGAGAATCAGGTAGGGTCATCGGATTGAGCGCTTGGTGTGGGTGCCGATTCTGAAGTAAGCGGGGTTTTTAACAACTGCGCGGATTGTTTTTGTAGTGCTTCGATGCGTTGCTTCATTTCTTGCAGTTCTATTTCTCGATTAAATTCGTATTTCAGATCTGCCGTAGTGCGGCGAATCTTCGCAACAAAAGCACCCGCTAGTCGAGCGGCTTTAGGGAGACGTTCGGGGCCCAGCACAAGCAGGGCAACGATAAAAACAACAACGAGTTCTGAAAATCCAATATCGAACATAATTCTTAGGCTTTGGAATCGTCGTTGATGGAAGTGTCTGGTTTGGTTTGATCTAGTTTCGGTGTTTCTTCTTCATGCATGGCTTTTTTAAAACCTCTCACAGCTTCGCCCAAATCACTGCCGATATTGCGCAGGCGTTTGGTACCGAACAGAAGTAAGGCAACGGCAAGGACAACAATTAAGTGCGGTAAACTTAAACCCATGGTGAGACTCTCTCTATTCAGTGGATGTTCGATTGGCTTTTTCAACCAATCCCGATTGTCCCATACGACGCTCTAATTCTTGAAGCACTTGATTGGGTGAAATGTTGAGATGCGCCAACATCACCAAGGTGTGAAACCATAGATCTGCGGTTTCGTAGATCAGATGTTCGTGCCCCTTATTTTCGTTGATATCTTTTGCAGCCAGTAGCGTTTCTATGGCTTCTTCGCCGACTTTTTCTAGAATTTTATTGAGTCCCTTTGCGTAGAGGCTCGCCACATAGGAGCTGTCTGCAGGGGCATTTTTTCGGCTTAATAACGTTGCATAGAGTTGATCAAGGACAGTCGACATAGCAATATTCTCAGCGCTTCAATAATCGTAGCGTAATTAAAGCCAATCCAACACCGCCGAGCAACTCACTGTACTGTAGGAACGCATGGTCGGCTAATTGGCCAGCGACCATCGCAGCAAGTAATGCGGCGACACCTAAGATAAGACTCACAGAATCTTTCCGCTGCTGTTGGGCAAGACGGTGTTGCATTGTGATCAATTCATAGCTTTGCTGCAAGGCCAGCTGTCGTTGGGTTTTGACTTGTTGCAGGGCATCGTAGGCGAGTTGGGGAATTTGCGGTAATTGCTCCAGCCAAAAAGGCAGTTGGCGTTTCAGTGTTTTGATTAATGCTTCTGGGCCAATTTGTGCTTTGATCCAACGCTCCAGCAGTGGGCGGCCGATTCGCCAAATATCCAGTTGGGGATACAGTTGTCGGCCAAGACCTTCGACATGCAGCAGGGTTTTTTCCAATAGTACAAACTGCGGTAATGCTTGTACTTCAAAGGCGCGTGCGGTTTTAAATAATCGAGCGAGTATGGGGCCAAATTCAATTTGATCGAGCGGTTTATCCAGTAAAGGTTGGCAAACGCTGCGTAATGCTAAGGCAAATTCATGAGGTCGAATATGAGTTGGCACCCAGCCCGCTTGCATGAGTAATTCTGCTAATAATTCGTAATCCTGTTGCATCAGCGCGAGTAATTGTTTGGCCAACAGTAGTTGTTCCGTTTTGCTGAGAGAACCAATAATTGCGCAATCTAGCGCAATGTACTGTGGATTTTGTGGATCCTTAACGGAGACATAAACATTACCGGGATGCATATCCGCATGGAAAAAATTATCATGAAAAACTTGGGTGAAAAAAATTTCCAAGCCGCGCTCAGCCAGTTGTTGCAGTGAAATGCCATGATGCTTCAAGGTTTCCACCTGTGAAACGGGTACGCCATAAATGCGCTCAATTACCATTACCTGAGGTGTGAGCCATTGATCATAGACGTGAGGGACGTATAGCAAAGGCGAATCCGTGAAATTACGACGCATTTGTTGGGTATTGCTGGCTTCATGAGTTAAATCTAATTCAGCTAACAAGGTGGTTTTATAGTCGTCCACCACTCTACCAAGATGTAGGCGGCGTAACTCTGGAATCCAACTTTCTAACCAGCGGATGCCGGTAGCGATGAGCGCCAGGTCGCATTGAATGACGGGTAGAATATCGGGGCGAATGACTTTAACGACCACCTCTTCCGTCGGTGAGAGTTTGGCTGAATGGACCTGAGCAACGGACGCTGACGCCAGCGGTTGTCTGTCAAATTCATAAAAAATTTCGTTCAGTGGTTTGTTAAATTCACGCTCAATGATTTTAACCGCTTGCTCGCTGGGGAAGGGGGGTACTCGATCTTGTAGTAAGGCGAGATCGGCTGCCCAATCATCCGCTAACAAGTCCTGTCGAGTGGACAACATTTGCCCCATTTTAATAAAGACAGGCCCCAAGGCTTCACAGGTGAGGCGTAACCGTGTGTGTGGTGCTGTGGTTGCTGAACGCCAGCGAGCGGGGAAACAATAGAGCAAAGCGCTGAGCCATTTTTTCCCCGCTGAGGTTGCCGGCAGGCAATCATCCAGTCGATATTGCGCGAAAACGCTGAGGATTTTAAATACTCGAAAAAAAAGTTTCATGGCAACCTGTGAGTATTTAATTGTTGGATGCGACATTGCAGGCGTTCAGTGTCCATGCGCAGTGTGTCCACTGCATTTAAATAAGTGTCGAGCTCGCCTTTTTCCGGCAGCCAGTGTAATTCATCCACCCAATAGGCCCGCGCATTATTCAGTAAAGTATGCGCTGTGTTGTGCATCCAGCGCCAGGTGTGACGGGCGGCTTGTCCAATGTGATGGGCTGCCGGATCACCCATGAGTTGGGCTAATGGCTCTTCCCACTGAATATCCAGTGCTTTCATTGCGGTGCGTAATTGCGCAACCCATTGGGTATCACCTTCAATTCGCAAGCCCAAACTTGCCGGTGCATTTTCTGTCAGAAAACCGCGCAATACCGATAAACTGGTGCCTTCGATGCGCGCATGGGCATCTAAAGGAATGTCTTCCGATGACAAGCGAATCTGTCCCATATCAAAATAAACAGCGATGGTCATCTCTGGTTGTAAAATGCTTACCACTAAAATGCGTCCCAACCACTCGTTGCAACGTTGGCGAGTAAATGGATCCCACTGGAGCGCATAACGAATCGCAGTTTCTAACGAAGCCAATACAGGCGTTGACCATTTCACGCTTTAAAACCTCGGTGTAATGCAACGATTCCACCGGTGAGATTGTGATAATCACAACGGCAAAAACCGGCTTCCTGCATCATATGTTTTAACGTGGGTTGATCCGGATGCATGCGAATGGATTCTGCTAAATATTGATAACTTGCAGCATCTTGGGTAATCCATTTACCCAGACGGGGCAATACCGCAAAGGAATAACCGTCATACAATTTACTGAGTAATGGATGGGTAGGTTTAGAAAATTCCAGAATTAATAGACGGCCACCCGGTCTTAATACTCGGTACATTTCCGTTAAGGCGCGAGCTTTGTCGGTGACATTACGCAGGCCAAAACCGATAGTGATGCAGTGAAAGGTATTATCGGGAAAAGGTAACTGTTCTGCATTGGCTTGCGCATATTGCACTGTGGCAGCAAAACCCTTGTCGAGTAAACGATCGCGCCCTACTTGCAGCATGGATTCGTTGATGTCGGCTAATACCACCATGCCTTGTGGCCCTGCAATGCGAGCGAGTTTCATAGCGATATCGCCAGTACCGCCGGCTAAATCGAGAATGCTTTGGCCTTGGCGTACGCCGCTGAGCTCAATGGCAAAACGTTTCCACAGTCGATGAATACCAAGTGACATTAAGTCATTCATCAAGTCATATTTATGGGCAACCGAATGAAAAACCTTGCTCACCCGCTGCGTTTTTTCTTCGACAGGAATGGTTTCATAGCCAAAGTGTGTGGTGGTTGGCTCAGTGTTATTGTGCATGAGGTGAATGCTCAGTGAGGTTCAAAAAAAGAGAGTCATTGTATCCTTCTACTCCTCTAACTCAAGGGTGAAATAGACGTAACCCAATTTTTACCCTGCAAAAAAGTTTGCTATCCGTCTATAGTGATTTGCCTGTAGTACCAAATTTGATGGGGTGAGTTAAAAAAAATGCCCGAATTACCGGAAGTCGAAACTATTTGTCGTGGCATAGCACCCTTTGTCGTTAAGCAGCGAGTGACGCAATTAATTGTGCGTCAACCCCGTTTGCGTTGGCCAGTGGATGTTTCGTTGCCTGAAAAAGTGGCGGGGGAATCCGTAGCTGCGCTCACTCGTCGCGGTAAATATTTATTAATGCATTTTCCTCGCGGTGCATTGCTCTGGCATATGGGCATGTCTGGGCGTTTGTGTATCGTCTCGCAGGAGGATCCTGTGGCGGCTCATGATCATGTGGATTGTATTTTTGAGTCTGGCCATATTTTACGTTTTACTGATCCGAGACGATTTGGTGCTTTGTTATGGACCGATGAAGATCCGTATCAGCATCCATTGTTAAAAAAATTAGGGCCAGAACCCTTATCAACAGAGCTGACGGCCCATTATTTATATGAAAAAAGTCAACGCAGTAAACAAAGCATCAAAAATTTTATTATGGACAGCCAAGTCGTAGTTGGTGTGGGTAATATCTATGCCAATGAATCTTTATTTGTCGCGGGCATTGCGCCAGAGCGTGAAGCGAGACAAGTACCGCTCTTACGTTTAGAGCGTTGGATTGCATCGGTGCGCCAGGTATTAACGCAAGCCATTGATCAAGGAGGTACCACCTTAAAAGATTTTGTTGGTGGCGATGGTCAGCCGGGCTATTTTCAGCAGAAACTCAAAGTGTATGGTCGCGCTGGTAAGCCGTGCCTTGCTTGCGGACATCCTTTAATAGAAACCCGCCTTGCTCAGCGTACAACCGTATTTTGTAAAATCTGCCAGGCTTAGAGTCTGTTGTTGACTATTGATAGTTCGCCCTTTTAGTTGCTATTATTGCCCACCTTTCTCGATTTTTATCATTTAAGAAATATAACAAAAGCAAATGTGGAGAATTACATAATGTCATCATTCGGCGCTGTTGGAGCGGCTTCATCGGCTCTTGGAGAAGGGTGTTTCGTTTGCCTTGAAGAAAGGCCTCCCACAGAATTTTGGCGACACCTTGTACCGACGAGCACGGGTTCAGTTTCTCATCCTGTATGTAACCCTTGCTTACAAGGGATGCGAGCAGCGGGTTTTATGCGGCGGTTGATGGATGTTGAGGTTACAAATTGTCCTGCATGTCGAGTTATCACTAGAGTTGATACGGGTGAGACGGCCGCTGGATCTTCTTCACCGAGAGCCGCTTCTATTTTAGAGCGGCTATGTAATGCGCCACCTGGTGTAGACGGTGCGAATATATGGTTTGACGCAGCTGGTGACGAAATCGTGAGACAAGGTGAGATTACCATTTTAGGCCAGCCGTTGACCGCTAGAGCTTGCTTGATTAAGGCATTGGAGTTAGATCCAACAAAATCAGCTGGTTGGAGTAATTTAGGCGCCAGCCTTAAATCGGATGAAACAGTTACGGTATCTGGGCAGTCAAAGACTCAGCGTAATTGTTATTTAACAGCGATTGAGTTAGCTCCAAGAGATTCAGCTGGTTGGAACAATTTAGGCGCTAGCCTTAAACCGGGTGAAAGGGTTAGGGTATTTAGGCAGGAAAGGACTCAGCGTGATTGTTATGTAAAAGCTGTTGAGTTAGATCCAAGTAACCCAGTTATTTGGGGTAATTTGGGCTTCAACCTTCAACCGGGTGAAAGGGTTACGGTATCTGGGCAGTCAAAGACTCAGCGTGATTGTTATGTAAAAGCTGTTGAGTTAGATCCAAGTAACCCAGTTGTTTGGCATAATTTGGGCTTCAGCCTTCAACCGGGTGAAACAGTTACGGTATCTGGGCAGGAAATGACTCGGCGTGATTGTTATGTAAAAGCTGTTGAGTTAGATCCAAGTAACCCAGTTGTTTGGCATAATTTGGGCTTCAGCCTTCAACCGGGTGAAAGGGTTAGGGTATCTGGGCAGGAAATGACTCGGCGTGATTGTTATGTAAAAGTTGTTGAGTTAGATCCAAGTAACCCAGTTATTTGGAATAATTTGGGCCTCAGCCTTCAACCGGATGAAAGGGTTAGGGTATCTGGGGAGGAAATGACTCGGTGTGATTGTTATGTAAAATCTCTTGGGTTAGATCCAAGTAACCCAGTTATTTGGAATAATTTGGGCCTCAGCCTTAAATCGGATGAAACAGTTACGGTATCTGGGGAGGAAATGACTCGGTGTGATTGTTATGTAAAATCTCTTGAGTTAGATCCAAGTAACCCAGTTATTTGGAATAATTTGGGCCTCAGCCTTAAATCGGATGAAACAGTTACGGTATCTGGGGAGGAAATGACTCGGTGTGATTGTTATGTAAAATCTCTTGGGTTAGATCCAAGTAACCCAGTTATTTGGAATAATTTGGGCTTCAGCCTTCAACCGGATGAAAGGGTTAGGGTATCTGGGCATGAAATGACTCAGCGTGATTGTTATGTAAAATCTCTTGAGTTAGATCCAAGTAACCCAGTTATTTGGAATCATTTGGGCATCAACCTTCAACCGGATGAAAGGGTTAGGGTATCTGGGCAGGAAATGACTCGGCGTGATTGTTATGTAAAAGCTGTTGAGTTAGCTCCAAGAAATTCATCTGCTTGGTATGGTTTAAGTCGTAGCCTTCAATTGGGCGAGGTTATTAATGTAAAAGATGGTGTGTCTGGACCGGGGTTTGAAGTTAATAAGTGGCAAAGTTTCTTGCTCAGTGTGCAGCTAGAGCCAACAAGTGTAGTGTTGAGGCCATTCAACTATTTTCGTGATAACTTATTTAGGTTATCCAGAGGTCTTATTGGTTTGAGGTAGTACATCATCGAATGCCGTGATAAAAACGGACTGAGTTTTTAGGATGAAATCTTCGAGGTAGGTTGGCTGGTCAGCTGGTGGTATTTCTCCAGCAGTTGTTCTTGAGACTCTTCATGCTGAGGATCTTTAGGGATGCAATCTACCGGGCAGACCTGTTGGCATTGTGGCGCATCAAAGTGGCCGACACATTCGGTGCATTTGTCGGGATCAATGATGTAAATGGTTTCACCAGGGTAAATGGCTGAGTTGGGGCACTCTGGCTCGCAGACGTCACAATTGATACAGTCGTCGGTGATGTAGAGCGCCATAAAAAAATGATCGTGCAATGAAGTTAAGAAGAGGGCGCAGCATAACGTATCTTAAAGGCTTCGACCACCGTTGGGTGGACAAAGCGGCTGACGTCGCCGCCCAAGACAGCAATTTCTCGTACTAAACTGGCTGAAATAAAAGACACATGTTCTGCTGGGGTTAAGAAAATTGTCTCTAACAACGCATTCAATTGCCGATTCATATTGGCTAACTGAAATTCATACTCAAAATCCGATACGGCTCTTAAGCCGCGCAAGACAGTGCGAGCACCTTTTTGCATCACAAAATCGGCTAATAAATTAGAAAAACCGCATACTTCTACGTTTGGCAAATGACCAATGACTGTTTGAATGAGCGCAATTCGTTGTTCTAAGGAAAAGGTGGGTTTTTTTTGTGGATTGGCTGCGACGGCGATAATCACATGGTCAAAAATGCGCGCAGAGCGTTCAATTAAATCCTGATGACCATTGGTAATGGGATCGAAGGTGCCGGGATAAACAACATTTTTATGCATGAAAAAACGCCCTTATTTTAAATGAAAATATTGATCGAATAATAATTTCTGAATCCGTTTATTCCAAGGCGGATAAATCCATCGAATGGGATTGATGAAGCCTTTTTGATAAATTGGTTTTGCATGACTGAAGGTCTGAAATCCTTCCGGGCCGTGATATTGACCCATGCCCGATGCACCAATGCCACCAAAGGGTAAATCACTTGCAGCCACATGAGATAACATATCATTGACACAGACGCCGCCGGAACGCGTTTGTTGAATAATTTTCTGAATATCGGTGGTGGTTTGACCAAAATAATAGAGTGCTAATGGTCTTGGGCGTTGATTCACATAACTAATGGCTTCATCCAATTTATTGTAAATAACCACTGCTAACCAAGGGCCAAAAATTTCATCTTGTGCAATGGCCATGTTTTCTTGTAAATCGCTCACCAGTGTAATGGGCCGCTTGTTTGAATGTGTGAGTAGTTCTGATGCAGGATTCAGTGCTGTAATACGAGCGCCTTTTTTCTGTGCGTCAGCTAACAAATGATCTAAGCGGGCTAAGTGATGTTTACTGATAATATTGGTGTAGTCTTCGCTTTCAATGCCCTTAGGATAAAGTTGTTGTATCGATTGTGTCAGCTGTTTCACAATGGCTTCATAATCTTTGCGTGTGCACAGTAACACATCGGGTGCAATACAGGTTTGACCAGCGTTGATGCTTTTACCAAAAGCAATAGCGTGGCACGCAGCAGCGATATCAGCGTCTGGCCCAATAATGACCGGTGATTTTCCACCCAACTCTAAGGTCACTGGCGTTAAATTTTCAGCGGCAGCGCCCATGATTTTTTTACCAGTACTAGTCGCACCGGTGAAAAACAAATGATCGAAGGGTAATTTGGCAAATGCTTCGGAGATTTCCACATCGCCACAAATCAAGGAAACTTTGTCTTGCGGAAAAATATCGCTGAGTAGTTTTTCCAATAGATGAGCTGTGTGGGGTGTGTATTCCGATAATTTCAAAAATACTCGATTGCCGGCGGCTAGGGCGTAAATCAGGGGAATTAATGTTAATTGAATGGGATAATTCCACGGACTCATAATACCCACAACCCCTAAAGGTTGATAATGCACCCAAGCTTGCGCCGGTTTTAGCAACCATGAGAGCGTACGTTTTTTAGGTTGCATCCACTGCTTAAGTTGGTGTTGGATATAGTCCAGCGTTTCAAGCACTGGAACCAATTCTGCAATTTTGGTTTCAGCGTGCGCCCGGCGGCCAAAATCTTGTTGTACAGCATCGCACAGCGCAGAGTGATGGCGTTGGATTTGAAGTTTCAGTGTGCGTAAATCGCGCAGCCGGTCAGTCAATGAGGGTTCAGGTTGGTCCAAAAAAGCACTGCGTAACGTCATCAGTCGATCTTTTAAATCTGTGATGGGTGCGCTGCTCGAGTGATGCATGATTTTTGTGCTCCCACGCTGAAGTGTGATGCACAAGCCTAGATGGGGTTATGCGGTTTGGAAAGCAATTTTTTCGGATGTAAGTTTATAGGATAAGTAGTTTGTCATGAGCGGTATTGTTGGCGTAATTGGAGCAGGAATTCCCCTGAATCGGGAAGTGCGAGCCATGGCGGGGCTGCTCAAACATCGAGGATCTCAACACAATCATGAGTGGTCCAAATCTTTAGCCAATGGCTGGGGAATTGCGCTCGCTTGTTTAGGTGAATCCTGGGTTGAGGGGGCTCCGGGTTCTCTCCAGCCAGTTTTACATCATGAAAAAGTACTTTTATTTGATGGTCAATTACATAATCGACAGCAATTAAAACAAACATTAGCAGCAGCAGATATTCCTGTAGAAGCGATGAATGAAGCCGAATTATTATTAGAAGCTTGGCATCATTGGGGCGCTGAATGTTTGCATCATATCCAAGGCTGTTATGCAATTGCCTTGTTTGATATTACACAGAATACATTATATCTAGCGCGTGATCCTTTAGGCATTAAGCCGCTCTTTTATACTTTCAATGGAGAGCAATTCAATTTTTGTTCGGAATTAAAACCGCTCACCTCAATCGTAAAAACTTCTTTTAATACCCAAGCACTATTACCTTTTCTAGTCTTTGGTGCTGAGCAGGGGCGCGCCACCCATTTAACGGAAATTCATCGCGTCGAGCCAGGTCAATTGTTAGTTTTAACACGCGAGGCCAAATTGGAACGTCATGAGTGGCGTCCTGTGCGTGCTTTATTAACAAATGATTCGATTCAAACATTCGCTGCTGAAAAACTAACATCGCCTGTGTTGTTGACGCAGGCGTTATCTAATTTGGAATCTCAACTGAAAGCCGTGATTGGTTATTATTTTGAGCATCAACCAAAAACGCAGTTGTTATTAACGGGTGGTATTGGTTCTGGGTTATTAGCAGCTCTGACGCAGTCCTTGTTAGGTCAAGCAGAGGCGATGGTGTGCATTCCAACCACACATCAGGGCCCCATTGAGGGTGCCATTGCTGAGCGTGATGCAGCCCGTCAAACTGCTCGGCATTTGGGTGTCCGACTTCACGAAGTAGAAGTCAAATTGGCGATAGGTGAAGACTTTGCGCCTTTGCTGGCGGCAGCAGGAGAGCCTTTGTGTAGTTCTGAGATGATTTTGGATGGTTTATTGGCAAAGGCACTCACGCAAATGCACGGATCCGCATTTTTATCTGGCTTGGGTGCAAGCACCTTATTTGCCGGTGAAGATCAATATCGCTATGGGTATTTTGTCGATCGATTAAGGCGATTACCTCAATGGTTGCGTTATGGTTTACGACAGGTATGGTTGCCTTGCTTGAAACAATATGACGTGCAAGTAGCCGATTTATTGCGGCAAACTTTGAATGGTTTAGCGTTAGATGCTGAGCAGGCTTGGTTTGCCAGCGATGCGTTAGATAATGTTGCCCCATGGCGGTTGTTGTTAGGTCATGCATCCTTTGATGCAACTTGGCAGGCCTTTGTTCATGAGCGAACACAACACTATTGGCGATTTAATTCAGATACCGTCAATCGTTGGTGTTATATGAATTTATTATTATCGTTAAGCACTAAAAAATTAGTCAGTATTGAACGGCATAGTATGGCGCGCTCTAAGCAAGTTGTTTTTCCTTTTTTGGATGAAGGTATTGTACGTTTAGCTTTAAAAATGCCAGGCGTTCATAAAATAGAAACACGATGGTGGGCTAAGCCGGCGCTGGGTCAATTACCTTTGCGTCAACTCGCGCACGCTTATTTGCCAGACGCCATTGTCATGCGCCCTAAGCAGATGTTGAAATTACCTTTGCGCCAGTGGTTGAAAGTGGATTTAGCTCATTGGGTGCAGGATTATTTATTGTCAAAAAAAGGGTTGGCGAGTCGGGGTTATCTGTCAGCTAACACCTTGCGTC
>JAHFSE010000051.1 GCA_023265895.1 Gammaproteobacteria bacterium | reverse complement strand
AAGGGCAAATCAATTAATTGATGAAGCGAAAGGCCAGGCTGTTGTCGAAGGTGATCGCATTAAATCCAGCGCTCGTTCTGAAATTGAGCAAGAAGCCAATCAAGCAAAAGAAACTTTACGTGGGCAAGTAGCTGCTTTAGTAGTTGCTGGCGCAGAAAAAATTCTTGAGCAAAGTGTTGATGCGCAAGCGCATGAGAAATTAATCGCGCAACTCGCTGCACAACTTTAAATAGAAGGATGCCATGGCAGAATTATCTTCAGTCGCTCGGCCTTACGCAAAGGCAGCTTTTGAATATGCGGTTCAGCACAATCAATTAAAAGAATGGTTGTTGGTGTTGAGTAATTTGGCAGAAGCAGTAAAAAATTCTGCTATGGCAGCCTATTTAAAAGCGCCCGGCTTGAGTAGTGCGGAGCAGGTTTCTGCTTTAGAAAAAATTGTGGGTACCTTGACGCCGCCAGTAAAAAACTTTTTGTCCTTATTGGCGCAGAAAAATCGTTTGTTAGCTTTGCCTGCGGTGCAGCAATTATTCGAGCAACTTCTTGCTGATTATGAAAAAACAGCTGAAGTGAATATTCGCTCAGCCTTTGCTTTATCCGATCAGCAAACTCAAGTGTTAGCCAGTGGTTTAAGAAAACGCTTAGGTAAAGAAGTTCACATAACAACCCAAGTAGACAGGACGCTGATTGGTGGCGTTTTTATACAGGCGGGTGATTTGGTCATCGATGCATCCGTGCGCGGTAAACTGAATAAATTAGCAACGCAATTAAATTCGTAAGAGTTATTTCCGAGGATCTCAGCATGCAACAACTCAATCCCTCCGAAATCAGTGAACTGATCAAACAGCGCATCACTGATCTAGACGCTAAAGCAGAAGCGAAAAACGAAGGCACCATCGTGAGTGTGTCCGACGGAATTATTCGTATTCACGGTTTAGCCGATGTAATGTACGGTGAGATGATTGAGTTTGAAAATGGCGTCTTCGGTATGGCGCTAAACCTCGAGCGTGACTCTGTCGGCGCCGTGGTATTAGGCGATTATTTAGGTTTAGCGGAAGGTCAAAAAGCCCGTTGTACCAAACGTATTTTAGAAGTGCCCGTAGGCCCTGAATTATTAGGTCGCGTAGTCGACGCATTAGGAAATCCGATTGATGGCAAAGGTCCGTTGGGTACAAAAATCACTGCGCCGGTTGAACAAGTAGCGCCAGGTGTAATTACCCGTCAATCGGTTTCTCAACCTTTGCAAACCGGTTTAAAAGCTATCGATGCCATGGTTCCTGTGGGTCGCGGTCAACGCGAATTAATTATTGGTGATCGCCAAGTGGGAAAAACTGCGGTGGCGATTGATGCAATCATTAACCAAAAAGGCACTGGCGTTAAATGTATTTATGTGGCTGTAGGTCAAAAACAATCTTCCATTGCTAACGTAGTGCGTAAATTAGAAGAACACGGTGCATTAGCTCACACCATTATTGTCGTTGCGTCTGCTTCTAATCCTGCGGCAATGCAATATTTAGCGCCTTTCAGCGGATGCGCCATGGGCGAATATTTCCGTGATAACGGTGAAGACGCTTTAATTGTTTATGATGATTTAACCAAGCAGGCTTGGGCTTATCGTCAAATCTCCTTGTTGTTACGTCGTCCACCAGGTCGTGAAGCCTATCCTGGGGACGTATTTTATTTACATTCACGTTTATTGGAACGTGCTGCGCGAGTAAATGCTGGCTACGTAGAAAAAATTACTAAGGGCCGCGTAAAAGGTAAAACCGGTTCGTTAACTGCGTTACCTATTATTGAAACGCAAGCCGGTGACGTATCCGCTTTCGTTCCTACCAACGTAATTTCTATTACCGATGGACAAATTTTCTTAGAAACCGATTTATTTAATTCAGGTATTCGTCCTGCGATTAACGCGGGTTTATCCGTATCTCGTGTGGGTGGTGCGGCGCAAACTAAAGCGGTTAAAAAATTAGGTGGCGGTGTTCGTTTAGCGTTGGCGCAGTATCGTGAGTTAGCTGCCTTCGCTCAGTTCGCTTCTGACTTAGATGAAACCACGCGTAAACAATTAGAGCACGGTCAACGTGTAACTGAATTGATGAAGCAAAAACAATATCAGCCATTAACGATTGCTGATATGGCAGTGTCTTTGTATGCAGCGAACGAAGGTTATTTATCTGATGTACCTTTAAATAAAGTCGGCGATTTTGAAGCTGCCTTACACGCCTACATGCGCGCTGAACAAAAAACTGTGATGGATCTAGTCAATGAAAAAGGTGATTGGAATAACGATATCGAAGCGCAATTTAAATCAGCCGTCACAACGTTCAAAGCAACGCAAACTTGGTAACTAACAAAGGTTAAATCGCCATGTCGGGTGCTAAAGAAGTTCGATCAAAAATAGCCAGCGTTAAAAGCACGCAGAAAATTACGCGTGCAATGGAATTAGTAGCTGCCAGCAAAATGCGTAAAGCGCAGGATCGTATGCGGGCCTCTAAACCTTACGCAGCGAAAATGCGTCAAGCGGTGAGCCATTTGGCCAGCGCAAATCCAGAATACAAACATCCTTTCTTATTTGAGCGTCAAGTAAAACGCGTAGGTTTTTTGGTTGTTTCTAGTGATCGTGGTTTATGCGGTGGTTTAAATATTAATTTATTTAAAAAGGTTATTCACGCCGCAAAAAATTATGCAGATCAAAACGTAGAAGTGGATTTTTGCTTAGTGGGAAATAAAGCCGCCAGCTTTTTCAAAAGTGTGGGTGGTTCTGTTCTGGCATTGACTTCAGGCATTGGTGATGCGCCCACCTTAGAGCAAATGTTAGGTTCAGTGAAAGTCATGTTAACGGCCTATGAAGAAGGCAAAATTGATCGTTTATATGTGGCTTATAACGAATTCGTTAATACCATGACGCAAGAGCCAACGGTTCATCAAGTGTTGCCTTTGCAGGCCGAACAAGCCACAGAGCAAAAGCATTCATGGGATTACATCTACGAGCCAGATGCTAAGCAATTGTTAGATTTATTGCTTAAGCGATTTGTGGAATCACAAGTCTACCAAGGTGTCGTAGAAAATATTGCCTGTGAGCAAGCAGCGCGAATGGTTGCGATGAAAGCAGCGACAGATAATGCGGGCGAGCTTATTAGTGAATTGGCTTTGGTTTATAACAAAGCGCGGCAATCGGCGATTACGCAAGAATTGTCGGAGATTGTGAGCGGCGCAGCGGCGGTTTAGTGGGAAATGTAGAGTGCCTTTTTTATTTAAAGGTAACGATGTGATTGGCTTCCCCCTTTGAAAAAGGGGGACTGAGGGGGATTTTCAAGAATTATCTTGGAAAGCAGTGAATAAAATCCCCCCTAACCCCCCTTTGTTAAAGGGGGGAATTGATTAAGATATTTTTTATTTACGAGAAGCGATGAGGAATAGGTTATGAGTAGCGGACATATTGTGCAAATTATTGGCGCGGTGATCGACGTAGAATTCGCCCGTGACTCAGTGCCTAAAGTATATGACGCACTTGTATTAGAAAACGGCACCACCACATTAGAAGTACAACAACAATTAGGTGACGGCCTAGTGCGAACCATTGCCATGGGTAGTACCGAAGGTTTAAGCCGCGGATTAAAAGTCACTAACACAGGCAAACCAATTCAAGTGCCCGTGGGTAAAGAAACCCTCGGCCGTATCATGGACGTGTTAGGAAATCCGATCGATGAACAAGGCCCGATTGGTGAAAAAGAGCGTGCTTCTATTCACCGTCCTGCACCAACTTATGCAGAGCAAGCTTCAGGTAATGAGTTACTTGAAACCGGTATTAAAGTAATCGACTTAATTTGCCCCTTCGCAAAAGGTGGTAAGGTCGGTTTATTCGGTGGTGCCGGCGTAGGTAAAACCGTGAACATGATGGAATTAATTCGTAACATCGCGATCGAGCACAGCGGATATTCCGTATTTGCTGGAGTAGGCGAGCGGACTCGTGAAGGCAACGACTTCTATCACGAAATGAAAGACTCCAACGTATTAGACAAAGTAGCTTTAGTTTACGGACAAATGAACGAGCCACCAGGTAACCGTTTACGCGTAGCATTAACGGGTTTAACCATCGCGGAAAAATTCCGTGACGAAGGCCGCGACGTATTATTATTCGTCGATAATATTTATCGTTATACCTTAGCGGGTACTGAGGTGTCTGCGTTATTAGGTCGTATGCCTTCTGCGGTAGGTTACCAACCGACTTTGGCGGAAGAAATGGGTGCGCTACAAGAGCGTATTACTTCGACTAAAACCGGTTCTATTACTTCGATTCAAGCGGTATACGTACCAGCGGATGACTTAACCGATCCATCCCCTGCAACCACTTTCGCGCATTTGGATGCCACCGTTGTATTGTCACGACAAATCGCTGAATTAGGTATTTATCCTGCGGTAGATCCACTCGATTCTACTTCACGCCAATTAGATCCGTTGGTAGTAGGGCAAGAACATTATGACGTAGCGCGCGGTGTGCAATCCGTGTTGCAACGTTATAAAGAATTAAAAGATATTATCGCGATTTTGGGTATGGATGAATTATCCGAAGAGGACAAGAAAACTGTTGCTCGTGCGCGTAAAATTCAACGTTTCTTATCACAACCTTTCTTCGTGGCGGAAGTATTCACTGGCTCACCAGGAAAATACGTTTCCTTGAAAGATACCATTTCTGGTTTCAAAGCCATTATCGAAGGCGACTATGATCACTTGCCAGAACAAGCTTTCTACATGGTAGGTAGTATCGACGAAGCGGTACAAAAAGCTTCATCAATGAAGTAATTGAGGAATTCTGATGACCCATACCATTCGATGCGACATAGTCAGTGCAGAAAAAGCCATTTTCTCTGGCGACGCTGAATTATTTGTTGTCGTGGGTAGCTTAGGCGATCTAGGTATTGCACCGGGCCACGCGCCGTTGCTCACCGAAATTAAACCGGGCCCTATTCGCATTATTAAATCTGCGGGCGACGAAGAAATTTATTACGTCTCCGGCGGAATTCTGGAAGTGCAACCGCATGTCATCACCGTATTAGCCGACACCGCTGTGCGCGCTGATGATTTAGATGCTGCTGCTGCGGAACAAGCAAAAGCGGCTGCTGAACAACACATGAAAGATAAAAAATCCGATATCGACTACGGCAATGCTGCGGCACAATTGGCGCAAGCCGTTGCACAGTTAAGAACGGTTCAGCAATTGCGGAAAAAAATGGGGCATTAGGATTTAATTATTGTTTGGATTTTTAAAGGCGCCTAGGGCGCCTTTTTTGTTTTTTAGTAGGAGTAGGGGTATCTCCGTATCTCCTGGAGGGGTAATCCAAACGGTTGTTCCTGTACTACTTTCGGCCTAGGGTTAAGGCAAGCCATAGAAACACAGCAGCCTAGCGCACAGAGTGCAGTACCGTCAGCACAGCTGCGCATACAATAAAAAGGTGTTGCTACTGCACAAAAAGCAAAAGCAACTTGTGAAGCTAGCCCCATATTGTTTGTAAAACTTTCTACTGCTATTTCTCTTGTAAAGCCGATCCCAATATCTTGGAATATGGTAGGGATTGGGCAGAGTCTAAACAATCTATAGATCGCTGCGTCAGCAATTTGCGAGAAATTATTAGCCATAAAAAGCGCTCCTCATAATTATTTTGCGATGTATTGTGATATACGAACTGATGCTGCAAGCAGCTGTCGGAGTTTGCTATAAGTTAGTTGAGGCGTAAATACTTTTTTATGAAGGTCATTTTGATCTTACAATATATTGTTCTTTCCGCTTTGAAAGGGCAAAACATATCAGCCCAGGGTTGATTTATTTTAAAACCACCCCGTCAGGCTAAAGCCTGACACCCCTCCAAGGGAGGCGTTGTTGCATAAATAGCGGCATTATCATTTCCACTGCAAACGTAATTTTCTATGTGAAGCAGCGCAATCGCGTAAATATAAATTAATTAAACTTTGATACGAGATGCCAGAACCTTCCGATAAATTTCGAAAGTAATTCAGTGCATCTTCATCCACTCGTATAGTGATCTGTTTTTTTAATTGTTTTGCATAAGGATTTGGGCGAGATTTTGAGAAGTCATATTCGGATTTCATAGTATTCACCTTTTTCGGTACCAAAAAATTTCATGAGAGGATGCTTTTCTTGCAGAGATAATTCGAATTACATTGCCTTCATCTCTATAGCAGTGGCACACCACAAGTCTGCGCAAAGCGGCGCTTAAGCCTAAAAGAATAAAGCGATCTTCATCTTTGGAGTGAGAGGGATCGTCAATCAGTCTCGCATGCTCATCAAAAAAGACAGACTTAGCTTCTTCAAAGCTAATACCATGTTTCTTTTGATTCAGGCCAGATTTTTTACTATCCCATTCAAAACGTAGTGTTGTCATGGCGCAACTATAACTACATTGTAGTTAGTTTTCTAGAGTAGGACAGCAGATTTCTATTCAGCCCATGCGCTGCGTTTATTGGTGTCCTACAAAATTTTTTTGGCTAAAAATAATAAGGACGATCTAAATTTCCTAGGCATTGCTTTGGGCTGGTATATCTAACCCTGGTAGGGTGATTTTTATGAATTATGTAGCAATACCCTTTTTGCAAATGAGGGGGAATGTTCAGCAAGAGATCGCTTATTAACCGACAATTGCTTGTCTGAAGATAGGCTATTACACTTCATCGTACTTACTTTTTGTTGGATAGCATGAGGATTCCTGATTAACGGAGCTAAATTATGTCTGAGTTATTAGATCGCATTATTCTCGATCCTGCTATACGCAGCGGCAAGCCTACTATTCGGGGTACTCGCATTACAGTAACTGATGTGCTCGAGTATTTGGCGGGAGGAATGACAGAGCAAGAAATTTTGGCTGATTTTCCTGATCTTGTTGCAGAGGATATCAGAGCCACTTTTATTTTTGCCGCTCAACGTGAACGTCGTTTGTTTTCTGCATTATGAAATTACTTTTTGACGAAAATATTTCTTTTCGATTGACTGCTTTGTTGGCTGATCTTTATCCTCATTCAGAGCACGTGCGAAATATAGGTCTTTTGGGTAAAGCAGACGAATCCATTTGGGCTTATGCCGCGCAGCATGGTTTTTTACTGGTCTCGAAAGATGCTATTGCTGCTCGTATTTTTCGTCTTGCTAATGGGCTTGCTGGTGATGTGACTCCGATTGGGCAAGGAGTCAGTGAATTACGAATTCATTATGGACCTGGATATCGAATTTATTTCCAGCAACAGGGCGGTGAAATTATTATTTTGTTATGCGGTGGTGATAAAGCGAGTCAGAATCGAGATATTGAAACAGCAAAACGATTAGCAAAAGAGAGGAAGTGTTATGACTGAGCTACGTTATAATTATGATCCAGCAGCTGCGTTAAATAATCCGGAGGCTATCGCTGTTTTCATGGCGGATGCATTAGAAACGGGTGATGCTGCATATATTGCTAAAGCATTAGGTGTTGTTGCGCGCGCTAAAGGCATGTCTGAATTATCACGAGAAACAGGATTATCACGCGAACAGCTATATCGATCATTCAGTGAAAAAGGCAATCCAACATTAAAAACTATGCTTGCTGTTATGCGCGTGCTTGGTGTGAATATGACAGCTAGGGTGACTTTAATTTAAATTCGTTTATTGCTATTCACTCGCCTTGATATGTCTAACCCCTGTGGGGTGTAAGAAATATTTTTTCCACCATCACGTCGCATGAAGATTAATTTTTTGCACGGCAGATAATTGAGTAGTTTTCTTGGCGAGCCATAAATTATAAGTGCCTTGCATCGAAAGATTTAATTAGTGTTGGATTTTTAAGGGCGCCGAGGGCGGCATTTATTACGAAAGTCTTTGATAACACAATAGCGGTCAGAGATGGTTATGAGTGAGCAAAACGCAATAGGCAAAATATCCACAGCTCCCTTTGCAAATTAAATAATGAATCAATGAGGTGGAGAGATGGCGTCAATATTATCGAGTTTTTATAATAGCAGTACATATCTGTTGCGTAGGTTTGACAGAAGATGCGCAATACTTTTTATAGGGATGATACTCTCTGCTGGTGTGCAAGCGGGAGAAATTAGGCTTTATGCAGCAGCCAGTCTAACAGATGTATTAACAGAGTTAAGTAGCATCTATCAAAAAAGTCATCCAGACAGTGTGATAAAAAAATCCTTTGCAGGATCCTCTACGCTGGCTAAGCAAATTGAAAATGGAGCTTCGGCTGACATTTTTATTTCAGCTGATCATGATTGGATGGAATATTTACAAAAGCG
Organism: Gammaproteobacteria bacterium; assembly: GCA_023265895.1. Lineage (GTDB taxonomy): Bacteria > Pseudomonadota > Gammaproteobacteria > Pseudomonadales > JAHFSE01 > JAHFSE01. The sequence continues at coordinate 6,298 of JAHFSE010000051.1, read as the reverse complement.
TCATTTATTAGTGGCTGAATCACAGAAAAAAATATTGCGTAATGAATTAGTATTAATCGCACCTATCAACAGTGAAGCTACTGTTACTTTTGATTCAGGTTTTAATTTAAGCGCTCGTTTTAATGGTCATTTGTGTACAGGTGATACCGCCTCGGTGCCTGTTGGAAAATATGCAAAGCAATCATTAATTTATTATAAGTGGTGGGATACGGTTTCTCCGAGAATTGTCGGTACCGATGATGTGCGTACTGCTTTGGCTTTTGTCGAGCGAGCAGAATGTAGTTTGGGAATTGTTTATAAAACCGATGCGCAATTAAGCAGAAAAGTTAAGATTATAGGGATATTTCCTTCGGCAAGTCATGCCGCTATTGAATACCCTGGAGCGCTCATAAAAAATTCAGCATTAGAGGCAAAAGATTTTTGGGTATTTTTGCAAAGCAATGAAGCAAAAATGGTATTTGTTCGTTATGGTTTTTCGTTATTTAATTAAGTGATGATCTTAACTGACCCTGAATGGCAATCGCTTCTTTTATCTGCTCAAGTCGGCATTTGGGCAACGCTTTTATGTTTGCTGCCCGGTATAGGTTGTGGTTGGTTGCTCGCCCGTAAAAATTTTTTTGGCAAGCCCGCATTTGAAGCATTGTTATTTATGCCCATGGTGTTGCCGCCAACGGTTCCAGGCTATTTATTATTAATTACTTTTGGGGCTCAGGGTGTTATTGGTCGATGGTTAAAAAATAATTTTAATATTGAGTTTATTTTTAATTGGAAAGGCGCTGTTCTAGCCTCTGCAATTATTGCTTTTCCACTGATGGTGCAAGCGGCAAAATTATCGGTGCAAATGATTGATCGTCGTCTAGAGTTTGCTGCCAGTACCTTGGGTGCTAGCCCTTTAAAGGTCTGGTTAACTGTCACCTTGCCCTTAATGTTTCCTGGTATTTTAATTGGTTTGATCATGGTATTTAGTCGTTCTCTTGGTGAGTTTGGTGCGACTATTACATTTGTGGGGAATATTGAAGGTGAAACGCGCACCTTACCCTTAGCCATCTATTCAGCAACCCATCAAGTGAATGGTGATGGTATCGCTATCCGGCTCATTATAATAAGTTTGTTTTTCGCATTTTTTTCTTTGTTGTTAAGTAATCTGCTGTCGCATCGTGCGGAAAAATGGTTAGGGATGCATCGTGCTGGATCTTAATTTTAATTTTCAGCGACTGGATTTTTGCTTGCAGGTTTGCATGCAAATAGATGCACCCATTACCGGTATATTAGGCGCTTCGGGAAGTGGTAAAAGCACCTTGCTTTCTATCATTGCGGGTTTATTAAAGCTCGAGCAAGGTCATGTCATCCTTGATCATTTAACGTTATCGGATACTCAATTCAATATTTGGATTCCACCGCATAAACGACGTATTGGTTTGGTATTTCAAGAAGGCCAATTATTGCCGCATTTATCAGTGCGTAATAATTTATTGTATGGTTATCGAAATATTTTGCCGGATCAGCGTCATTTTGAATTAGATGTTGTCGTGGATTTATTAGAAATTGGGCATTTATTGGAGCGGCATCCAAATTCACTATCGGGTGGTGAAAGACAGCGCGTGGCTTTAGGACGGGCCGTACTATATTCACCGTCTTTGTTATTATTGGATGAGCCTTTATCTGCGCTTGATGAACGATTAAAAAATCAAATTTTACCTTTTTTTGCACGTATCCAAGCAGAATTTAATATCCCAATGATTTATGTTACTCATTCCCCTCGTGAACTTGAATCACTGACAGATGTACAATTAATTATGAGCGAAGGAAAACTGTTTCCTCTTCTAGTGTAGATTTTAAACAGGCTCTTAGCTGCATGTATGCTTATAATTTGCTTGTCGCCCATCCTGTTATTGTTGGCCAATACAAATTCGCTTCTCTCATGCAAGGATATTGATGGCCTACATAATTTAATTGCGGTGATTGCATCGTATGCATTGGGTGAGGTGTTCTTAAATAAGCCAGCGGTGGTTTTGAGTCCCCTAACACATAACGTGAATGGACGTCATTCATTGTGCTTGCAGGTTCCGCCAAGCTCTCAGGCAGATGCGCTATTGCATCACGATAGCCTAAGGTCATGTGATGCATTTCCGCATGTTTAAACGCTAAGGCTTGTTCGCTAGGCGCCACAATAAAGACGCTGTTAGCAGGTAATAAACAAGTTAAGTGAGGTGTTGTTAAATGAAAATTAAATGCTGCAACGGGATCGCGATTGCTGATGAAATTAGCAATTTTAGCGAGCGCTGTTAAAGCTTCCATATCTTGTTTAAGTGCCTGCATCCCCGCGCAAGCACCAAAGGTGACCACCTCCGTATTTTCATTGACTAAACCTAATCGCATCAATACAGCCGCTAAATTATTCATCGCAGTGCCGCCATAACTATGGCCAGTAAAATCCGTTTGCCAAGAAAATTCAGCGGTTAAGTGTTGCCAGACTTTCATCAGTGGTCCATCGGTTTTCATATCTTGACACAGTTGTTTTACCCATTGATGGGTTCTTTGTGCTTTTTGTGCCTCGCTATAAGTCGGCCACTGTTGTCGTTCTGTTTCAGAAAAATGTTGAATAGAATTTTCTAATGCTAAAGATATCCAGCGGTCTGCTACTTCTGGTAAAGCTAACAGATGCTGTAATGTAGACGTCGCATCCTGTTCAATGCGATCGGCTAAACCTTGTGGACATTGTACGGCGCCATATAATGAGTGAAGTATCGGATAGGTTTCTGCAATGAGAATCACCGGATGGTAATTATAGGTTTGGCCAGATAAATGAATCATTTGAGGATTGCTAGGTTTTGCTGGATCACCCAATGGCGCCGTATAAATAGGTGGAATTTTTGCCGTAAATTTTTCTGCGAGCATCTGTGCTTGCTCTGGATGTTTTTCTTGTTCTCGATGTAATTGCAGTGCCTCAGGTAATCCACGTTGTTCTATCTCTGGTAAGGGCATGGGTGTACCCATTCCAACAATAGAAAAAGATACTAAGGGTTTTGTTGTTGCTCGCGTCACTCGACCGCAGAAAATACCGCTGATGGTTTGTTGTTGATGCTGATGATGTGCTGTTCTTAATGTGTGCGGTAAAAATTTGACTGAAGCGCCGGAAGCTTGTTGTTGTTCTAAATGTTTTTGCAGTGATGTTGCTCTGCGTGGAATGATTCTATCGCTCATTAATAATTGTGAGTTAGAGGAAAAAGTTTTGAAATCTATGCTGCCGCCTGCTGGATATTCTGGCCAACCTGGTTGACCTAACAAGGGACGGTTAGAGGCGCATTCGGCAGGATGGCAAACGTAGACACCTTCTGCCCAATGCAATCGTTGTTGTAGCAAAGCTGAAGTGAATCCCATTTTTGTCAGTTTATCTGCTAGTTCTTTTTGAGTTGTCGGTGTGGTTTGCAGATAAAGATATTGCGGCGTTTTCTGATGAGATTCATGCATGATCACTTTAATTAATTGCCATTCTAAGGGTGCTGAGCGTGGATGATCTAAGGGAACGCTACTTTCTTCGCAGCGTGGTGTTATGTCAGCTTTATATATACCGTCGTGCAAAGAGTCGGTGAAACTTGGCGGTTGGGTTAAAAAAGTTGGATTAATACAATCCCATCGTGGACATGACATTTGTAGATACTCCAAACAACAAACATTGGATTTTTGGCTGCAAACAAAAACACAAATCATGATGTTATTCAAGTTTAAATTTGCTATGCTGCCGCCTGAGTTCCCGCAGAAAAAACGGGGAATCTGAGAAATTAAAAGGGTTTGAAGAAAATACCATTATTTTAATAATACAGGCTGAGCGCAATGCCAGTTTTTGAGGGTATGTCTATGGATAATATAACTGCAAAGTCAGCCATTTTTCGAACGGATTCGCCTGTTGCTTTCCAAGATACGTCTAGTGAGAGTAGTGTGCTGAGCGCTACCCATGTTAACACCAGTCCACAGACACCAAGAGTTTCTTATGCAAGTCTATCATCAATGACAGTATCCACATCTTCCAATGAGCTGAGTGCGGTTGAATCTTCTGCTGTTGCCTTTGCTCAAATTCAAACGGAGCCGTTTGATCCTAACTTTTGGGCAAAAAGGTTGCCACTTAATCATTTTGAGCATTTATTATTTGATCGGTTAGATCAATGGGGAGATGGAGTTTGGCCGAGTGGTATGGAGCAACAAGCAGCAGTAGCAAAGGGAGAAGCCTATCATCCCAGTAGAAATATTCAGTTTACATTATCCTATATGCTGATTCCTGTAGAACGAGCGCATTTGCTTGACGCCAATGCGCAAGGTAATGCTATTTTCATGCGCCATGAAAAACCTTACGTACGAATTTTTATTCATCCCAGTCACTATAAAAATCCTGAATTAATTTCAGATATTCAAAAAGTCGGCGGTATTTTAGTTGCGGATGATTCAGCATTTGTAGCAACGCCAACGGCATCTACTCGCACTTTATGGGTAGCGAACCGAGCAGAAAATGATTCCCCACCATTTTTAGTAAAGACCAGTTATTATGGTGAAATTACTTTTGTTAATCGTCGACTCACTGCTGATGCCGCTGCTCGAGGTTGGTTATTAAATCAAATATTAAATCAAATAACTTTACCTCAAGGTTTGGCTGTGATGCCAGAAGATGCCGCGACCTTAATGCCTGCTGATTTTCTTGATGGAAATCATTGCAATCAATTATTTCGTCAGCTTCCTGCGTTAGCGGCGGGGCAGTCGTTAATTAGTTTTATGGCACTTGTTTCTTGTAAAAATACACCGGTTGTATCCTGTGGTGAACTTAAGCGGCTCGTTGGTAACGCCACAGGCGCCCCGTTCATTACTTTGTTAGTTGATAAGTTTTTTCAAGAAAATGAAGAAAGTACCTTTGCTGATTTTATTAAAACCCAAATTGTTCAGCCCTATATAAAATCAGCGGTCACTTTATTAACGCATGGAATTTCCTTTTATGCTCATGGTCAGAATTTATTAGCTAGAATTAAAAATGGCAGAATTATCGGTTTTGTACAGCGTGATTTTGATAATGCACATTTGTGTCTTGATTTGTTGCCAGAAAATATTTTAGGCGAAACATTAAATCAATTACCTGAGCATGCAAAAGCGCAAGTAGAAAGTTCTTTAGCTGTTCGATCACGCAATTTTAATGTGCATGTGATGGATGATATTTTTAATTTGTTTGGTACTTATTTGGTATTGCCATTTTGCTTAGGGTATTACGATGGTAAAGTCGCCGACGCATTTGTAGATGCAAAGCAAAAGTGGTGGGTTGCTATGCCGAATGGGCCTTATCGCATGGGACACTATCAAGCTTGGATTGAAAACCCGCAGGCTCGACAAACAAATACTACTTCTCCTAATACAAGCCATTTTTCTGGTCAAGCGTTTGAGCCTGCTCGCACTGAAAGTCCAGTAAAGCGCGCTGCTTCTTCTGACGGCTTGATAACTCTGGAGCGTAGAACTTGTCTTATGCAGCTTTCCGATGTTGACGTTCGAGATATCCAGTCGGAAATACGACTGGCATTTATTACAGAGCTCAACGAACAGGTGGGGGAAATACCGCAAGACTTGAGAGACTTAATCCTCAACTATCGTGTTGCCGAAGAAGAAAATTCTTCTGCTCCTGATATTCAGCTGGTTGATTGGCGCCCACAAGACAGTCAGGTTCCTAATATTTCAGAGTTTATTCTAGCGCATCGCGCAGTTCGTGATAGTTGAGGAATGACAGGCAAGAGCAGTCAACAATATCTGCGCAGGCTCGTTTCAGATTCTCATTTGATTTAGCTGGAGAGTTTACAAAATTCGGAGTCCATTGAAACGGAGATAGATCAACTCGGGGGTGTAGTCGGTGCTATCGGCAAATTATTGTCCCCTCCTATAATCAGGCTAGGCAGGCCTGAATTTTGTGAGGTACTCCATGAATCGATGGCAAATGCAAAAAGCGAAGGCGCAATTATCCGAAGTAGTGAAACGGGCAGGGCAAGAGGGCCACAAGAAATTACGCTTCATGGGCGCTCGGTGGCTGTGGTGTTATCTCGTGATGATTTTGATCAGCTGGCCAGTACTCATCAATCTCTCGTTGAATTTATTCAACATTCTCCACTCTACGGTTTGGAGGATTTAATCTTAGCGCGTGATAAGAATTTAACTGTAGTAGCTCAGACTTGATCTGACAGTTACCGATTTTTATTCAGGTGTCTGTCAGATTAGATTTGGCTCAGATTTTTCTCTGCCCAAATCCGTTTTCCATCATGCAAGGTGTCCATCG
>JAHFSE010000050.1 GCA_023265895.1 Gammaproteobacteria bacterium | reverse complement strand
CCGATGGACACCTTGCATGATGGAAAACGGATTTGGGCAGAGAAAAATCTGAGCCAAATCTAATCTGACAGACACCTGAATAAAAATCGGTAACTGTCAGATCAAGTCTGAGCTACTACATGTTATGCAAAGGCGCTAGAAATTTTTGTAGATTAACCTAACAACTTCCGTAAATGTGACAAATGCGCGTTAGCAATCGCTTCTTGTTCAACGCGCGGCTTGGCTTGATCCTGATTTTCCCAAATAATTTCGTTGGTAGGTAATTCATCGAGAAATCGACTGGGTGTGGTGGAAAACTTTTCTCCATACTGACTTCTCATCAAGCTATAGGTCATGATCAGATTTTTTTGTGCGCGTGTAATACCAACGTAAAATAACCGCCGCTCTTCTTCAAGCGAATCAGCTTCAATACTATTGCGGTGAGGTAAGATTTCTTCCTCTATTCCCATTAAAAAAACATTCTCAAACTCCAATCCTTTTGCTGCATGTAAAGTCATGAGTGAAACTTTATCGCTGTCCTGTTCTTCCGCTTGTTGTTCTAAAATATCCCGTAACACTAATTGCCCAATGGCTTTTTCTAATGAATAATTTTTGCTGGATTCTGGATCTTCATGTTCATTCAGCATTTTGCCAATGGAAGTTAATAATTGTTCTACATTGGCAATGCGACGCTCCGCTGTTTTCGGTTGACTGCTTTGGCTGCGAATCCAGTCAGAATAATCCACGTCGAGTAATAGCTGACGAATTGCTTGTGTTGAAGTAGCGTCTTCACAGTCGCGGGAAATTTTTTGAAACCAGTTAGAAAAATGTTGAATGCGTTGATAAGCTTTAGTGCTGAGTTGTTGTTGTAAGCCAAATTCTTGGCAAGCAGATAACAGACTAATGCTGCGCATTTGTGCGTATTGACCTATTTTTTCTAATGTTGCCGCACCAATTTCTCGAGGTGGTGTATTGATAATGCGTAAAAAAGCATTGTCATCATCAGGATTGACTAATAAGCGTAAATAGGCCATCAGCGTTTTAATTTCTGTGCGTGCAAAAAATGAAGTTCCACCGCTGATGCGATATGGAATTTGTAATGCTTGTAATTTTATTTCTAATAAACGAGATTGATGGTTGCTGCGATAAAGCACTGCAAAATCCTGGAATGTTCGGCCAAAACGCAATTTTTGCGATAAAATTTCATTGGCTACAAAGTCTGCTTCGCCCTCTTCATTTTTACAGGGATGAATGCGAATGGCGTCCCCCAAACCCGCTTGACTCCAAAGATTTTTTTGAAAGATATGCGGGTTATTTTTGATGACGGTATTGGCTGCATTTAAAATCCGTTGTGTGGATCGATAATTTTGCTCCAGCATAATGACTTTTAATTGAGGATAATCGGCTTGTAAAATTTCTATATTTTTCGTTCTTGCACCGCGCCATGCATAAATAGATTGATCATCATCACCCACTACAGTAAATCGCGCTAATACACCGGTGAGTTGACGAATTAAAAAATATTGTGCGCTGTTGGTGTCTTGATATTCATCCACTAATAAATGCATCACTCGATTCTGCCAGCGCTCTTGTACTTCTGGATGGGTATCAAATAATTGTGTAGGCAATAAAATAAGATCATCAAAATCCATTGCATTATAGGTTTTGCATAGGCGTTGATAATTTTCATAGGCATGCGCGGCTTGTAGTTGAGCAGGTTCTTGTGCCGTTTGAATGGCTTGCTCTGGTGAAATTCTCTCATTTTTCCACGATGAAATATTATTTTGAATCAGCCCTAATAAACCTTCATCGACGGTGCAATGTTGCAGTGAATCATGAATTAATTGTTTGACGTCCTGTTCATCTAAAATAGAAAATCCACTTTTATAACCTAATTTTTTATGTTCTTGCCGTAAAATAGTTAAACCTAATTGATGAAAAGTAGACACGATGAGTCCACGGCTATTAGATTTTGTCAGTAGTTGCGTCACTCGCGCTTTCATTTCCCGAGCTGCTTTATTGGTGAAAGTGACAGCAACAATTTTATGCGCTGGAATTTTGTGTTGTTCAATGAGGTGCAAAATTTTATGAGTAATGACGCGCGTTTTACCAGAGCCGGCACCAGCGATCACCAAAAGCGGGCCTTGAGTATGATGAACGGCAGATTGTTGAGCAGCATTCAGAGGAATCATTAATTAGGGCAGCCGGGTAGATAGGGGCGGGCATTCTAGCAAATAATGTGCGTTAACCGGATGCCTTTTATGCAGTGATTGATGATCTTAGCTAAGTCTGCTTATGGCAATATAGGCTACACTTAATACTTGACTGTTTTACTAGGTCAAGTGACAATCGCACCCCCCTAGCGTAGGTTAAAAATCATATGAGACTGACAACTAAAGGGCGTTACGCGGTTACAGCAATGCTGGATTTGGCGCTACATGCCCAAAAAAATCCAGTGAATTTGGCGGATATTTCCGAGCGCCAAGGTATTTCCGTATCTTACTTAGAACAACTGTTTGCTAAGTTACGTAAGCATGAATTAGTTATCAGTGCGCGTGGCCCAGGGGGTGGTTATTCCTTAAATGGCGAAGCCCATGAAATTTCAGTGGCTGCGGTGATTGATGCAGTGGATGAAAGTGTAGATGCCACCCGATGCCACGGTGAAGGTGATTGCCAGGGTGGTGAAATTTGTTTGACTCATGATTTGTGGCAAGACTTAAGCAATCAATTACATGCGTTTTTAACGGAAATTACGTTAGCGCAATTAATCGCTCGCAAAGGCATTCAGGCTGTAGCGCGTCGACAATTAGGCTATCAGCAACAGCGTGTTGATGCTGCGCGAACGATCCCTGTTTCTTTAATTAATTAGCGATAAGTGAGTGACATGCATAAACCTATTTATTTAGATTACGCTGCAACAACGCCGGTTGATCCGCACGTTGCAGAAAAAATGATGCAGTGTTTAACGCAGGAAGGGATTTTTGGTAATCCTGCTTCTCGCTCCCATTTATTTGGTTGGCAAGCTGAAGAAGCGGTAGAAACTGCGCGCCGACAAGTGGCTGATTTGATCCAATGTGATCCAAGAGAAATTGTTTGGACTTCTGGCGCAACGGAATCGGATAATTTGGCAATCAAAGGTGTCGCCAGTTTTTATCATAAAAGAGGTAAGCATATTGTTACCTCAAAAATTGAACATAAGGCGGTGTTAGATACCTGTCGCCAATTAGAGCGTGACGGTTTTGAAATCACTTATTTAGAGCCAGATACCACTGGCATTATTCATCCGCAACAAGTAGACGCTGCTTTACGAGAAGAGACTATTTTAGTGTCTATCATGCATGTGAATAATGAATTAGGTACGGTGAATGATATTGCTGCGATTGGAAAAATAACGCGCGCTCGACAAATATTATTTCATGTAGATGCGGCACAAAGCTTAGGAAAATTGCCGATTAATTTATCCGAGCTAGCAATAGATTTAATGTCTTTTTCTGGGCACAAAATTTATGGGCCAAAAGGTATTGGCGTTTTATATGTGGGGCGTAAACCGCGCGTGCGCATTGAAGCGCAAATGCATGGTGGTGGTCATGAGCGTGGTATGCGTTCAGGTACTTTACCGACGCATCAAATTGTCGGTATGGGTGAAGCCTGTTGCATTGCGCAACGGGAAATGGCCGCTGATCAAGCGCGTATTCAAACTTTAAAAGATAGATTATGGCGTGGTATGAATTCATTAGAAGCCGTGTATTTAAATGGTCATCCGACTCAGTGTATTCCGAATATTGTGAATGTGAGCTTTGCTTATGTAGAGGGCGAATCCATGATGATGGCATTGAAGGAACTAGCGGTATCTTCCGGTTCCGCTTGTACTTCTGCGAGTTTAGAGCCGTCCTATGTGTTGCGTGCTTTGGGTTTGAGTGACGAGTTGGCGCATAGCTCCATTCGTTTTAGTCTGGGTCGTTTTACGACGGAAGCGGATATTGATTACACCATTGAGCGTGTTTGTGCTGCGGTGAATAAATTACGTGAATTATCGCCCTTATGGGATATGTATAAAGAAGGTATTGATTTGGCCACTGTTCAGTGGGCAGCACATTAAGAGGATAAGTGTATGGCATATAGTGAAAAAGTCATCGACCATTATGAAAATCCACGTAATGTCGGTTCATTAGATAAAGAAGACAAACAAGTTGGCACTGGTATGGTTGGTGCGCCGGCCTGTGGTGATGTGATGCGTCTACAAATTAAAGTGAACGATGACGGCATTATCGAAGATGCTAAATTTAAGACCTACGGTTGTGGTTCTGCGATTGCGTCAAGTTCATTAGTAACTGAATGGTTGAAAGGAAAATCCATTGATGAAGCCACTCAAATTAAAAATGTGGATATCGTCAATGAATTGGCTTTACCACCTGTAAAAATTCACTGTTCGGTATTAGCGGAAGATGCCATAAAATCGGCGATTGCTGATTATCAAAGTAAGCATGGAATAAATAATTAATCAGTGAAGATTTTTTCAAACTCCGCCCAACCCCCTTCAACTGAAGCGGGGGAGTTAAATTAAGGTAGAAGGTAGAGAAGTATGGCGATTACTGTGACAGAAACAGCTGCGCAACATATTAAAAGTCAATTGCAACAGCGTGGTAAAGGCGAAGGCATTCGAGTAGGTGTAAAAACTACCGGCTGTTCTGGCTTAGCTTATGTATTAGAATTTGTTGATCAACAGAAACCAGAAGATCAAATTTTTTTAAATTATGGTGTGCAAGTTTTTGTTGATCCCAAAAGTTTGCTTTATATCGATGGCACACAAATGGATTTCACTAAAGAGGGTGTGAACGAGGGATTTAAATTTACCAATCCGAATGTGAAAGGTGAATGTGGTTGTGGCGAGAGTTTTACGATTTGATCAATAACCCCCCTTTAACAAAGGGGGGGGGGGATTTTTATGGTGGATGAGTATGCTTTTGAAAATCCCCCTCAATCCCCCTTTTTCAAAGGGGGAAGCTTTCCGAATTTCTTCCAACTATTTAATTTACCTTTACATTACGCGATTGATTTAAATCAACTTGCCGATCGTTATCGAGAGCTTCAACGCCAAGTGCATCCTGATCGTTTTGTGCGTGCTGATGTGCAAGCACAGGAGCGCGCGATTGAATTGTCTAGTCAAGCAAATGAAGCCTATAAAATTCTAAAAAATCCTGTATCGAGAGCTATTCATTTGATGGAGTGTTTGAACGAATCTATTCAGTTAGAGGGGAAAAAACTTTCACCCGATTTTTTGATGAAGCAAATGGAATGGCATGAGAAAATAGAAACATGGTCTTCGTTAAACGAAAGTCAGCGCGATCAGTTGCGTCGTCTTCTGCAACAAGAAGGTGAAAATTATATAGGGCAATTAACGGCTGCTTTTGCACAAAGACCGATAGATAAAATCTCCATAGAAAAATGGATTAATGAATGGCAATTTATTGAAAAATTGCGCACCGATTTACCTGATTAATAAACTCAGTGAATTATGGCATTACTTACTATTTCTGAACCTGATCAAGCGAATGCACAACCGACTGCGGATCATTATGCTGTGGGCATCGATTTGGGCACTACTCATTCGCTTGTCGCTTGTGTGATAGATGGTGCAGCGCAAGTGTTAGCAGAAGAATTTGGTCAATGTTTATTACCTTCCGTGGTGCATTATTTAGCTAACGGTCAATGTGAAGTGGGCGCAATAGCACAGCAAGCATTAATCGATGATTCAGCCAATACCGTTTCCTCCGTGAAGCGTTTAATAGGCCGTGGTTATGAAGATATTCAAGGTTTAGCGGATATTTTGCCTTATCAATTAATTCCCGGTGAGAGCGGTATGGTATGGCTGGATACCTGCGCAGGGAAAAAAAGCCCGGTGGAAGTGTCTGCTGAAATTCTCAAAATATTAAAACGCCGCGCAGAAAAAATCATTCCAGGTACTTTCTCTGGTGCCGTCATTACTGTGCCGGCTTATTTTGATGAAGCCCAACGGCAAGCGACTAAAGATGCTGCGCAATTAGCAGGAATACCTGTTTTACGTTTGCTTAACGAACCTACTGCAGCGGCGGTGAGTTATGGTCTAGATCATGAGGAAGAAGGAATCTATGCCGTTTATGATTTGGGTGGTGGTACTTTTGATATTTCCATTTTACGTTTAACGAAAGGCGTATTTGAAGTGTTGGCAACCGGTGGAAATGCGGCATTGGGTGGTGACGACTTTGATCGCGCCATTGTGCAGGGGTTGTTAGAAGAAAAAAATATTACTTTGTTGAATACTGAACATTATTGTCATTTATTAATAACTGCGCGCCAAGTAAAAGAGCAGCTCACTGAAAAAAATGTAGCGGCATTCATAGAAAATAACACAAGCCATGAATTAACGCGTGAGCAATTTAACCAATGGATTGCACCTTTGGTAGATCGAAGTATTGTTGCTTGCAAAAAAACATTGCGTGATGCTGATATTGAATTGAGTGAAATTAAACAAGTTATCTTGGTGGGTGGCGCAACTCGAACGCCCTTGGTAAAAACAAAAATTACTCAGTGGTTTGGGAGAGCACCCTTAACTGATTTAGATCCTGATCGAGTAGTTGCACTGGGCGCTGCTTGGCAAGCCCATGCATTAATGGGTAACGCTTCGAGTGATCATCCTGTATTACTTGATGTGACGCCTTTATCTTTAGGCGTTGAAACGATGGGGGGATTGGTCGAAAAAATTATTCCGCGCAATTCGCCGATTCCCACTGCAAAAACCCAAACCTTTACAACTTTTCGTGACGGCCAAACAGCTATGGCTTTGCATATTGTCCAAGGTGAAAGTGAGCGCGTCGAAATCAATCGTTCGTTAGCTCGTTTTGAATTAACGGGTATTTCACCGCTGTTAGCCGGTGCTGCGCGAATTCGAGTGACCTTTCAAGTAGACGCTGATGGGTTATTATTAGTATCAGCGATGGAAGTTACCACAGGTATTGCTGCCAGTATTCAAGTTAAACCTTCCTACGGGTTAACCGAGCAACAGATAGCTGCAATGTTAAAAAACACTGCACAATAAAAGGTGATCTTATGCCACAGGTTGTTTTTTTACCTCACGAAATTTTGTGCCCCGAAGGTGCTGTGCTGGATGTTGAGATTGGTGCTAATCTATTGGAAATTGCCTTAGAAGAAGGAATTGAAATTGAGCATGCGTGCGAAATGTCCTGCGCTTGTACTACCTGCCATGTCATTATTCGTGAGGGATTTCGTTCTTTGGAAACAGCGGATGAATTAGAGGAAGATTTATTAGATAAGGCATGGGGTTTAGAGCCAGAATCGCGTTTAAGTTGTCAGGTCGTTGTTCAGAGTGAAGATTTAATGATAGATTAATCAAGTTTCTGAGAAAAGGTAACAAGCCCATGAAATGGACCGATGTGAATGAGATTGCTATGGCTCTAGCGGATCACCATGTTGATGTAGATCCGCGCACGATTCGTTTTACCGATTTGCATCGTTGGATTTGTGCGTTAGAAGACTTTAATGATGACCCCAACCGTAGTGGTGAGAAAATTTTAGAGGCGATCCAGCAAGCATGGATTGATGAGCTTTAGTATGGAAAATAATATTGCGCGCTTAAGAATTACTTGTCCCGATCAACCCGGTATTGTAGCGCGCGTGTCTAATTTTATTTATCAACATGGCGCGAATATTACCGCGTTGGATCAGCATTCTTCTGATCCTGAAGGCGGTCAATTTTTCATGCGCCTTGAATTTCAAACGCCGCACTTAGACGTATCGCGCGCTACCTTGGCTGAAACTTTTGCACAACAGGTAGCCGCACCCTATCAGATGGATTGGCATTTAAATTATGCAGCGGATGTAAAAAAAATAGCGATTTTAGTTTCTCAGGCAGATCATGCTTTACTTGAGTTGTTATGGCGATGGAATCGAGGTGAGCTTGAGGCAACCATTACTCAAGTGATTAGTAATCATGAAACACTCAGAAGTGCCGTTGAAAATTTTGGCGTACCATTTCATTATGTGAAGATAGATGCTCAAGATAAAGGCTTAACAGAGAAAAAAATATTGGCATTATTAAAAGATCAAACGGATTGTTTGGTGCTTGCGCGTTATATGCAAATTCTATCAGAAGATTTTATTGCACATTATCCTAATGCAGTCATTAATATTCATCATTCATTTTTGCCGGCATTTGCCGGCGCACAACCCTATCAACAAGCCTATGATAAAGGTGTAAAACTGATTGGTGCTACGGCGCATTATGTGACGAAAGAGTTAGATATGGGCCCTATTATTGATCAAGATATTGCGCGTGTTTCCCATCGAGATGGCGTTAACCATTTACAAGAAAAAGGTCGTGATGTGGAGCGCAACGTATTGGCTCGCGCAGTAAAATGGCATTTGGAAGATCGAATTATTGTAGATGGTCATAAAACGATTGTGTTTGTTTAGCTTATTCCAATATTTGCCAGCGTGCGAACGCAGTTTCCATTTTTAATTCTAGTTCAGCAAATTTGCGTTTTTGTTCTGCGATAAAACCTGCATCTCTTTGATAGAAATTAGGATCTGCAAATTGTGATTGTAAAGTATCCATTTCAAGTTCTAGTTTTTCTATTTGTTTAGGTAAAGCAAGCAGTTCTTGTTGCTCTTTATAGCTGAGTTTCTTTTGAGATTTTTCTTTACTCTTATTCTCAGCTGTCTTTGTTGTTGCCTGATTTGTGGTGGTGTTAGAGGGCAATTTTTTTTGTCTAAGCCAGTCCGTATAGCCACCAACATATTCTTCAATTTGTCCATTGCCTTCAAAAACAATAGAGCTTGTTGCAATATTATCAATAAAAGAACGATCATGGCTGACAACTAATAACGTGCCTTGGTAATCGACTAATAAAGATTCCAATAATTCCAAGGTTTCTAAATCTAAATCATTGGTGGGTTCATCCAGTACTAATAAATTACTGGGTTTAGTAAAGAGGCGTGCGAGCAACAAGCGATTGCGTTCGCCGCCAGATAAAGCTTTTACTGGTGTATTTGCGCGTTGAGGGGAAAATAAAAAGTCTTGTAGATAACCGATAATATGACGTGGTTGTCCATTCACAATCACTTGATCGCTGCCTTCGCCTACGTTATCGCGTAAGCTTTTTTCCTCATCAAATTGTGCGCGCATTTGATCAAAGTAAGCAATTTGTAATCGTTCGCCTAAAGTGACGTCGCCAACAGTCGGTGTTTGTTGCGCTAATAACACTTTAATTAACGAAGTTTTCCCAACACCGTTAGGGCCAATAAGCGCAATTTTATCACCACGGACAATGCGTGTTGAAAAATTATCGATCAAAGCTGGGCGATTCGGGTCGTATTGAATTTTAATATGTTTGGCTTCGATCACTAATTTAGCTGAAGCATTGCTGACTTGATGAGTTAATTTAACTTGGCCTGGGTTATCGCGGCGTTGTTGTCGTTGTTCTCTGAGTGCTTGTAATGCACGAACTCTTCCTTCGTTTCGGGTGCGTCTGGCTTTAATCCCTTGACGAATCCAAACTTCTTCTTGCGCTAATTTTTTGTCTTCTTCTGACCACTGTTTTGTTTGGGCATTGAGTTCTTCTTGTTTTCGAATGAGATAGGTTTGGTAATCGCATTCATGGCTGTTTAATTGGCCGCGATCTAATTCAATAATGCGAGTAGCCAGTGCTTGTAAAAAAGCGCGATCGTGAGTAATGAGTAAAACGCTGCCAGAATAGTTTTTTAGAAATTGTTCTAACCAGTGAATGCTTTCAATATCTAGATGGTTAGTTGGTTCATCTAATAATAATAAATTAGGTTGATTCACTAAGGCTTTTGCAAGCAATACGCGACGTTTCTGTCCGCCCGATAATTCATTAAAAAGTAACTCACCATTTAATTCTAATCGTGATAAGGCTTCGCTGATATTTTGTTGTAATGTCCAGCCATTTTGATGGTCTAACATATCTTGTAATTGGGCTAATCGATCGAGATTGGGTGATTCGGATAAGCTAATTTGCTCATATTCCGTTAAATAATCTCCTAACGGCCCTAGGCCTTGAGCAACTACTTGATAAATGGTTTTATCAGGAATAGAGGGCACATTTTGATCTAGGTAAGCCACGCGTAATTGTTGTGATCGAATCACTTCACCTTCATCGGGTTTGATTGCGCCAGAAATAATTTTGAGTAAGGTGGATTTGCCTGCACCATTTCGGCCGATGAGGCACAGTCTTTCTTTATCGCTGATGGTTAAATTCAGTTTATCTAAAATCAGTGGGCCACCGAAACCCAATTGGATTCGGTTGAGAGAAATAAGATCCATTATGCGTGGCCCCAATAAATCGCGCCTAAAATCACTGGTTTTTCTGCGCCAGTAACGGAAGGAAGATTACCAAATTTTTGTGTTAAGGTTTGTTTGGCAAGCCAGGCAAAGGCCATAGCCTCCATGTGATCACTGCTGATACCCAAATCACTGCTAACAGAAATACTGAGTGGGCGTAATAAATTTTCTAATTGCATTTTTAATGCAGTATTGCGAGCACCGCCGCCACATAAAATGACCTCTCCAATAGAAGATAAATTGCTCATGCGAATGCCAAGAGTAATGGTTTCTGCTGTAAAAGCGAGTAATGTCGCTTGTATATCTTCTGCTGGATAATGAGTGAATGCCTTTAGTTGTTGTTCCAGCCAACCTAAATGAAACAGTTCTCGTCCTGTGCTTTTGGGTGGTGGGCGGCGAAAATATTCGTGGGCTAACAATTGATTTAATAAGGGCGCAATCATTTTTCCTGAATTGGCCCAATCTCCGTTTTTGTCAAAAGGTTTCTGCAAATTTTGATGAATCCATGCATCCATTAATACATTGCCTGGGCCAGTATCAAAACCAATGATAGGTGTTCTTGAATCAGTTTGAATCGGTAGGGCGGTAATATTGGCCATGCCACCAATATTTACAATCCATCGTGGATTTTTAGAGGAGCTTAATATCGCTTGATGAAATGCGGGGACTAAGGGCGCGCCTTGTCCGCCTGCTGCCATATCTCGTCGGCGAAAATCTGAAATAGTCGTAATGCCTGTGCGATATGCGATTTGATTGGCATCACCAATTTGTAAGCTAAAAGGATGCTCAGTTTCTGGCTGATGGCGAATGGTTTGGCCATGAGATCCAATCGCAATAATATCTTTTGCAGTGAGATTGGCTTGATTTAATAAAGTGAGTACAGCTTCTGAAAAAGTTTTTCCTAGAGCAACATCCAGTGCGCCCATTCGATTGATTTCGTTAGTTTCTGGTTGGCAAAGCGCTAATACTTGTTGGCGTAATTCTGCGGGATAAGGGTAAGTGAGTGATGCAATGAGCTGCGGTGGGTCGCTAGAAAAATCCACCACAGCAGCATCGATCGCATCAACGCTGGTTCCTGACATAAGGCCAATATAAAGTTCCATTTATTGAGATGAGGCAACAATGGTTTGATTGGTTTTAGCTAAAGCCAGTTGGTGAATTAAAAACTGGCTTTGTGTTTTAAAAGCTGCAAGATATTTAGGTGAAAGTGATGGACTGTTCGGCAGCTTCACCGTCAGTGGATTTTGGTGTATGCCATTTACTTGAAATTCATAATGCAAGTGTGGGCCTGTAGCTAATCCTGTGCTACCTACATAGCCAATGATTTGGCCTTGGTGAATTGGCATGTTGGCCTTAATGTTTTTGGCGTAGCCATTTAAATGAGCATATACGGTTCGATATTGAGCGCCATGCTGAATCATAATCACGTTGCCGTATCCACTTTTTGTACCAGCAAACACAATTTCACCATCACCAGCTGCTTTTACCGGAGTACCCCGTGGCGCCGCGTAATCCACACCTTTATGTGCGCGAATGCTGTGTAATATCGGATGTTCTCGATGTGGATCAAAGTAGGATGAAATATGCGTAAACTCTACTGGTGTGCGTAGAAATGCTTTATGCATAGGTTCGCCATCGACAGAATAATAATCTGCTTCCCCATTGGCATCTTCAAAACGAATGGCGGAGAAGGTGCGGCCATCATTGATAAATTCTGCGGCCAAAATTTTTCCTGAACCGATCGCTTTTCCTCTTAAATAATGTGTTTCATATACCACGGAAAACTGATCGCCTTCGTGAATATCTTGCGCAAAATCAATATCCCATCGGAAGATTTTTGCTAATTCCATCACTAGCGTTTCAGACAAGTCTGCTTGTTGTCCTGCTTTAAATAACGAAGATTGAATCGTTGCGTGAGCAATGGAAGTATGAACGTCAGGTTTAATATGATGCTCTTCAATTTTAAAACGATTATCTGTCGTGCGAGACGCAATATAATAAATCAGCGGAGTAGCACGTAAGGAGAGGCCTTGTAATGTATCGTGTGCATCAAAATCAAAAGTGAGTGTTTCACCCGGATGGATTAAAGAAAATACGGCACCCTGTGGCGCGCTGGTGAGCTGCTCAATAATTTGCGTGTTGGCGGCGTTAATGGACAGGCGCTCAAATACTTTTCCTAAGGTGTCGCCCGCTCGAATTTCTACCCGAATT
The DNA here is from genome assembly GCA_023265895.1 of Gammaproteobacteria bacterium. Classification (GTDB taxonomy): domain Bacteria; phylum Pseudomonadota; class Gammaproteobacteria; order Pseudomonadales; family JAHFSE01; genus JAHFSE01. The sequence continues at coordinate 2,041 of JAHFSE010000050.1, read as the reverse complement.
CGACGCCAAGACTTGGGTAGTGGATTTTCAAGATCGTAGATTTCAGCTTCCGGAGAAATTCCCAAAGCGGATGGGTCATTAAAATTTGGTGCTTCAATAGTTGATGAGTCGGCTTCTACTTGTGTGAGCTTGTCAATCAGGTTCAAATTATTGCGTTTTGCTTCCGCTTGTTCCGGCGGTGCAAGCGCAAATAATATGAAGAGTGCAGAGCAGCAGACGCCAATCAAGTATAAATGTTTAATTGGAAAATCAGAGATGGCGTGAGCAAATGCCCGCGTCTGTTTAAATAATTTGTTAGCTAAGCGAGCAGAAACTCCGGTCGCTATATCCCTATTGTTGTTCATAAGCAGTAGGTTTATCTCGGTTTATTGGTGGCGCCATAATTTAAGTCGATGGATGACTATGAGTTAACGCCGATAATTGATTAAAAAATACATATCCCTGGGGTCGGTAAATCCTTAATAGGAACGCTGTGTGTTAAGAGTTGGTAGTGTACAATGCGTCCTCGCAGTGGAAAGCATGACAGTGACTGCCAATAAAATAAAGAGATCGCTGGGAATAAAAAGTAAATAAACATAAATCCACGCATAGTCAGGGCCGCCATTTTATGTTTGAGACGAGCACTATGAAGAATTTAAGAATGCAAGAAACGCTTTCATTATTGCAGCGTGGAGTGGTAGAGATTCTTCCTGAAGAAGAATTGATCAAAAAGTTAGAAACGGGTCGACCATTACGAGTTAAAGCAGGGTTTGATCCCACTGCACCAGATTTGCATTTAGGTCATACGGTATTGCTGAATAAATTAAAGCAATTTCAGGATCTCGGACATGAAGTGTTTTTCTTAATTGGCGATTTTACCGGCATGATCGGTGATCCCACGGGAAAAAATATGACGCGTCAGCCATTAACGCGAGAACAAGTAGACGCTAATGCGCAAACCTACAAGGAGCAAGTCTTTCAGATTTTAGATCCAGCAAAAACTAAAGTTGTATTTAATTCCCAATGGCTGGCTCAGCTCACGGCTGTGGATATGATTCAATTAGCTGCGCGTTATCCAGTGGCTCGTATGTTGGAGCGCGACGATTTTTCTAAACGTTTTCAGTCGAGCCAATCCATTGCTATTCATGAGTTTCTTTATCCGTTGATTCAGGGGTATGACTCAGTAGCGCTAAAGGCTGACATCGAGCTTGGTGGTACCGATCAAAAGTTTAACTTGCTCATGGGGCGTACTTTGCAAAAACAGTTTGAACAGGAGCCGCAGATAGTAATGATGTTGCCTTTATTAGAAGGCTTGGATGGTGAAAAGAAAATGTCTAAATCTTTAGGCAACTACATAGGCATCCGAGAGCAGCCGGGCGCTATGTATAACAAAGTGCTTTCTATGCCAGACAGTTTGATTTGGCGATACTTTGAGTTGTTGAGTTTTAAAAGTCTTGACGACATCGATCGATTAAAAGAAGAAGTTGAGACTGGGCGTAATCCTCAAGAAGTAAAAATTATTTTAGCTGAGGAATTGATTGCGCGCTTTCACGGTGTCGAGGCTGCGTGCACAGCGAATAAGTCGGCAGGTAATTTAGTGGGATTGGGAGAAATTCCTGATCAAGTGCCAGAAGTAGAAGTTTATTTAACTGAGGACAGTGCCCCCATTGCTACAGTAATGCGATTGGCGGGTTTGGTGAAGAGTAGTAATGCAGCGAGAGATTTATTGAATCAGAACGTTGTCTATATAGATGGAGCGCTAGCAACCAAAGACAGTCTGCTGCGGGTAGGTGAATTTAAGATTGTTCAGGCAGGGAAGAAAAAAATTGCGCGTGTTGTTTTAAAGCGCGCTTAATTAGTTAAAAATAGCTTACTTTTTGAGCCAAATTAAGCCTTTAATATTTTTTCAAAAAATCGTTTTTTAGCTATTGACGGCAACTTTGAAATCTATAGAATAGCGCCTCCCTTACAGACGAAAGGGTATAAAACTAAGAGAGAGATTTTCAACCTTAGCTTTATAAAGATCTTTAACAAGCAGATAAAAATCAACTCGTGTGGGCGC
>JAHFSE010000169.1 GCA_023265895.1 Gammaproteobacteria bacterium | reverse complement strand
GCAACAATAACGCTAATTCAGAAGCTTCTGCTGGGCTATCTAAACCGGTAATACGAAAATTAGAACTTAAGGCATCGCGCACAGTGGCCACATTAATTAAATATTTTTCTTCATGCGGCTGCGGCACTTTCACTATTTTTCCATCTACCATTTTATCGATAAGTTTGGTTTTGGTTTCAACAAATAATACGGCCATTGGATCACCCACACGTTTGCGCGTGGTATTAAACATGGCATTGCCACCCTTACCATCCAAACTGATACTCACTTGTGGCTGACTATTTTCATCAAACCCAGATTGAGCATCCACCACTTGATCACCGGTAACGATGAGTTTCTTTTCTAACAAAGTGGGTCGTTGGCCCTCTCTAAAGGTAAATCGCTCAGCATCATGGGTACCTTCCGACTCAGCACCCCGATCTTGCGCAACCATGCGAAATTCTAAACTGGCCGTACGACCTAACACCCGCTTGGCAACGGCCGTATCTTGCACACCCGGCAATTCAATCACAATACGATTAGCGCCTTGCCGTTGCACCAAAGGCTCTGCCACACCCAACTCATTCACCCGATTTCTCAAGGTGGTTAGATTTTGAGAAATGGCATATTCCTGAATTTTCTTTAATTCTGAAGGGTCAAAAGAGGCTTTGATTTGATAGAGCTCGCCCACTGCATTAGATTCAAAAATTAAGTGTGGATTTTCTTTACTTAATATTTTTAATGCCTGATCACGCAATGCGGTTGAACGATATTCAGCAAGAATACCTTGCTTTGGTTGATAAGCAATTCGAGCATAATAAATTTTATTATCGCGCATTTTACTACGAACATCGCTGGCTAAGGCTTGATAACGATGCTCTAACGCTTTAGCCATATCCACTTCCATTAAGAAATGTACGCCGCCACGTAAATCCAAACCTAGATTCATCGGTGACGCACCTAACACGCGCAGCCATTGGGGCGTCGTCGGTGCCAAATTCAGTACCACTAAATAATGATCGCCGAGAGATTTTTCTAAAATCTCTTTGGCTTTGAGTTGATCTTCTGTGGAATTAAATCGCACCAGTAAAGAATTTTTTTGTAATTCCTCACCTTTGTAGCTCATTTTGGCGGCGTGCAAAACCTGTTTGCTTTGCGCCAAAATGGATTGATCAATGCGAATACCTGCTTCCGTACCGGATACTTGCAAAACAGGATCGTCGGGATAAAGATTGGGCAACGAATAAATGATGCCCAAAATTAATACCACCAAAATGAGAATATTTTTCCAAAGGGGATAACGCTTTAGCATAGAGTCCTTCAAATTGCTTTCATGGTGCCTTTCGGCAAAGTTGCCACGATGGCAGATTTCTGTACTTTGACTTCTACATTGTTAGCAATTTCTAAAGCTACATAGTGATCATCCACTTTATTAATTCGACCTAACAAGCCACCACTCATCACCACTTCGTCGCCCTTACTCAAACTTTCAATTAATGCTTTATGTTCTTTCGCACGTTTATTTTGTGGACGCCAAAGTAAAAAATAGAAAATAACCAACATACCGCCGAGCATGACAAAAGAAAAAGCTGGGCTTTGTTGGCCCGCGGGTGTTGCAGCTGCTGCTGATGCCGTGTTAATCAATAAACTCATGAAAGGCTCCTAGGGTAAATCCCATAAAAATATTCGACAAAATGACTGAGCTGCTGCTGAGCAATGGCTGCTCGTAATTGCTGCATTAAACTCTGATAAAAATGCAAATTATGCAAAGTGTTCAATTGCGCGCCGAGCATTTCGCCACATTTATCCAAATGATGCAAATAAGCTCGACTAAAATGTTGGCAGGTATAACATGCGCACTTTTCATCCAGCGGACGCTCATCCCTCCGATGCACTGCGTTGCGAATTCTAACCACTCCGGACCAAGTAAACAAATGACCATTACGGGCATTACGCGTAGGCAATACGCAATCAAACATATCCACACCCAAACAAACAGCATCGACAATATCTTCTGGCTTGCCGACACCCATTAAATAGCGCGGTTTATCCTTCGGCATTCGCGGCAATAAATGGGTGAGTACATGCGCCATTTCATCCTTTGGCTCACCCACCGATAAACCACCCACAGCATATCCATCAAAGCCCATCTCAACTAACTGTTCCAGTGAACGGGCGCGCAAATCTGCATACATGCCACCTTGCACAATACCAAATAATGCCGAAGGATTATCGCCATGAGCTTGCTTTGATCTCAAAGCCCAACGCAGGGATAACGCCATAGAAATTTCTGCTTGTTCATAGCTTGCAGGATAAGGCGTGCACTCATCAAAGATCATCACAATATCAGAACCCAAATCACGCTGAATTTGCATCGCTTCTTCTGGGCCTAAATGAATTTTAGTGCCGTCGATCGGCGATTTAAAAACAGCGCCGGCCTCGGTAATTTTTCGCATAGCACCTAAGCTAAACACTTGAAAACCACCGGAATCCGTTAAAATCGGTTTATTCCAATTCATAAACCGATGTAGCCCACCGAGAGATCTAACAATCTCTGCACCAGGACGCAACATTAAATGAAAAGTATTACCTAATAAAATTTGTGCGCCGGTAGCTTCAATATCACGAGGCAACATGCCTTTCACGGTAGCGCAAGTTCCCACCGGCATAAATGCAGGGGTATCTATGACGCCACGAGAAAAAGTCAATTGACCTAATCGTGCTTGTTGATCTTGAGAAATTAATTCAAACTGCATCGATCACCTTAAAAATTGATTCAAAAATAGGGGCGAAGCCTTGCATATCACTTTCGAATAATCAATCTCCAATTGTGGATAATTGAAGCAAGGCTTGCTTTATCTCAATAGCTATATACTGGCTACAGCTCAAAATGCTAACTTCATCAAACTCCCCCTAGCCCCCTCTTCATCTGAAGAGGGGGAAAATAAAGCATCTCCCCTCTTTTTTTAAAGAGGGGCAGGGGGAGTTAAATTTATTATTTCGAATTTTTGGCGCAGGTTACTGGAGAAAAGGTAAAACCATCTATGAAAAGCAAAATCAAAAAAACAGCTCACTTAATCCACTCGAGCACTACCCCTCTGCGGCGCATATAAATCATATCGACACCGCTTGCCAACCACAGCGCCTTGCGGCGCCATGTCATTTAAGTATGGTGCACCCGCGGGTCGCTTAACGACCACACGCCGATGGGCGCATTGAAGCGCTATCGTTAATAGCTGACCGGCATCTTCATCGGTACCCACCAACTGATTCAGTAAACGCATTTCTTTTTTAACTAAGGCAGATTTTTTTCTTTCCGGAAACATAGGATCCAAATAAATCACGTCAATTTGATCACGACAATGAACTAACCAATCCCGTGCATCGCCGCTACATAAATCCATTCTCTGAATAATGTCAGCTAACAACGGCTGTTGTTGGGCGCGTTTCAATCCATCTTGCAATAAAGCAAACATTACCGGAGAACGCTCCAACAAAGTCACTCGACATCCAGCGCTAGCTAACAAGAAACCATCTTCGCCAAACCCTGCGGTCACATCCACCACACGCAAAGATTGATTCGGCTTAGCGCCCACCGCGCGCACTAAAAATTCTTGATACAATTGATGAGCAATTCTACGTCGCGTTAAATCCACTGCATTAAAATCAATCCATACCGGCTGCCAACGAGATTGCGCTATATTGCGCAATTGCAAATGTCCATCCTGATATTCTAA